>NZ_JAJCPX010000002.1:0-177122 GCF_020563125.1 Longicatena sp. 210702-DFI.1.196
AATGCTTGAAAGTGTAATATTTATAGGGATAATCAAAAATCAGATATAAAGTTTAGATAAAATTATAAAAATATATGTCATAATAAAGATGTCTTTTCTTACATTTCTATTAAGACAACAACATGCAAAAAAGCTTTTTCATGCCAATATGAATGCAAAAATAGTCAGTCAGAATTTTACCTAATTCGACAAATGTCTGATATAATGAAGAAAATATGAAAAACTATAGGGTACAGGAGGATTTACATGACACAATATAAAAAAAGCAGAAGAAGTCACATACGATGGGATCGTTTGGCAATTATTATGGCCGGGATCATCGTTATTGTGGCTGGAATCTTTGTGGGGATCAAGATGTTAGCAACCAATCCATATGAAAAATATGATGCTTATAACGAAAAGACTAAATTATATGGGGAATTGCAACATGATAGTCAGAAGGAAGAAGATGTTTATTATCTATCTGTACATTATCCTGAATATCAAGAAAAAGTGATGAATGATCTTGTCGCTAACTATCGGAAAAAACATGTAAAAGTAGATAAAAAGCATAGCGGCATGCAATATATTATGGTGGATTATGACAGTAAACTGCTATATGACAGTTATATCACATTAACTTTCCATCAAGTTATTAAAGATGAAAATGATAAAGTCTTAAAGAAAGAAGACGTATCTTATAATTACGATATTAAGCGTAAAAAATTAATGGATGTAAAAGATGTTTTACGCCGTGATTATATTGTGATGCTGAAAAAACTGGCAAAAGAAAATGGTTTTAAAGAAGATCAGATAAAAATTGCAAATTTGAACAGCTTCATTTTGCAGGATAAGAAAGTCTCCTTCTATTTTGACGCAAATGCATCAAAAACATTAGATGTTGTTTATGAAGATCATAAACCATACATAGCTTTGACAAATGCTAAAATTCCTTCTTATTATATGAAAGATCCTATCATCCCAGCTGCGCAGCCGGCTGTGAAAGAAGGAAAGAAATTAATTGCCTTTACCTTTGATGATGGACCGGCTAGTGAAAATACGAAAGCGATTATGGATGAATTTGAAAAATATGGTGGACGAGCAACTTTCTTCATGTTAGGACAAAATGCGGATCTGAATCCAGATTTAGTAAAAGAAGTATATAAACGCGGACATGAAGTTGGTAACCATTCTTGGGATCATTCACAAGGTATCGCTGTAACAAATACGTTAACCAAAAAACAAGTAAGTGAAGAAGTTTATAAACCAAATGATGTCATCTTTAAAGCGACCGGCTTTGAGCCTCGCTATTTCCGTCCGCCTTATGGAGCAATTGGTAATACATTGGATTCCGTATGTGGTTTAGATATGGTTGGTTGGGATATTGATTCCTTGGATTGGCAAAATCATAATCCGGAAATGATGACAAGTATTATTAAAAAAGGGGCTTCCGTTGGTTATGAAGTTGTCTTAATGCACGATATTCATAAAGAGACTGTAGAAGGTGTTAAAAAGGTGTTAAAAGAATTGGATGCACAAGGTTTTCAATTTGTGACAATTGATACCTTGATGAAACAAGATCGTAAATATCTAACGGCTTACAATAATGAGCGAATGCATAATATTGTGATTACTTCCAATGTAGGAAAGTAATACTCACCTTATTCAATTAATCTTTGATTCTTTAAAGAGTTCCAACACAGTGAAATGAACCCCAAAGTTTGGACAATCAAATGAAAGGGGTTCATTTTTAAATGTCAAAACTTACAAGAGAACAAAAAATAGAAATATATAAAAGAAGAAAGCAAGGAGAAAACTTAAAATCATTGTCAAAAGAATATTCTGTTCTTAAGGGTAATATATATTACATGATAAAACTAATAGATGAACATGGTGAAGATATTCTAAGGAAAGATAAGAATAGGCACTACTCTCCTTTATTAAAAGAAGAAATCATAAACAAAGTCTTACATCAACATCACACGATTATGTCCACTGCAATTGAGTATGGACTATCTTCAGATGGTATATTATTTAATTGGATTAAGTCGTATAAAGAGAATGGATATGTTATAGTAGAGAGGAAAAAAGGAAGGCCTCCAACTATGCCAAAGAAAAACATTGTAAATAAAGATTATAAAGATATGACACCAGAGGAAAAGATTAAATATCTTGAAGATAAAAATTTATATTTAGAAGCGGAGAATGAATATTTAAAAAAATTGAGAGCTGTAATTCAGGCAAGGAAGAATCAACAATCAAAGAAAAAGTAGCGGTTGTTTTTGAATTACAGCGTAAATACCCAATTCGTATTCTTCTACATATTTCAAGACTGAAAAGATCTACATATTATTATACTTTATCTAAGACCAATAAGGATATGAAGAACGATAAAGTTATGAACACTATTATTGATATCTACTATACACATAAAGGTCGTTATGGATACCGCAGAATCACGCTAGAATTGATAAATAAAGGGTTTATGATGAATCATAAGAAGGTAAAACGGTTGATGTCTGTGATGGGCTTATATGGCGTTACACCAAAAGCAAAATACAAGTCTTATAAAGGTGATATGAATGGCACTGTAAAAAACCAACTGCTTACACAAGTTATCGATAAAGAAAATCACAAAACTTATTATGAGAGAAATTTTGAAACAACACGGTGCAATCAGAAATGGTCGACAGATGTTTCTGAATTTCATATAGGAGCAGGTAAACTGTATTTATCCCCAATCATCGATTTACATAATCGTGAAATCATATCCTACAGCATATCGAAAAGTCCTAATTTTAAACAAACAAAGGACATGCTTGATCAAGCATTTGACAAACATCTAAACCTTAATGGATTAATCTTTCAATCTGATCAAGGATGGCAATATCAAATGGAAGTTTATCATAAAAGCCTAGAAGAGAAAGGGATTATTCAATCCATGTCACGTAAAGGAAATTGCTTAGATAACTCTCCTATGGAGAATTTCTTTGGTAAGATGAAGAATGAAATGTTTTATGGACATGAATATGAATATAAAACATTAGAAGAATTAGAACTTGCCATGGAAGAATATATTACGTATTATAATACTCAGAGAATAACAACCAAATTAAAAGGATTAACTCCTGTACAATACAGAAATCAATCCTTATTAACTACTTGATTTAGCTTATTTACTTTTTGTCCAAATAATTGGGTTCACTTCACAGGAACTCTTTTTTTCATACATTATGCATATTCAATATCATCATGATGTGAACAAGTAAAGAAACAAAATCTTCCTATGAATCATCATGACAATTGCTTTTTTCAACATCGCTTTTCTCCTCTATCATACGATACTATCATCAACCATGCATTCGCGATACATGTTTCTCATTTCTGTGCTATACTGATAGAAAAGGAGGCATCATGTTATGTTAGAGGAACTATTTAATCGTGTTAGTATTCGCCATTATCAAAATCGTGAAGTGGAACAAGCAAAATTAGAAGAAATGTTAAGAGCTGCCATGAATGCACCAACGGCCAGAAACACACAGAGCTGGCGTTTTCTAGTCATCACGAATAGAGAAACATTAAATCATATGACAGAGCTTCAGCCTTATACCGGGATGATGAAAGAAGCCTATTGTGCGATTCTCGTTATGGGAGATCGCAACGCAAATCCAGTCGATGAATATTTGTATGTAGATGCTGCCGCTGCCATTGAAAATATGTTGATTGAAGGTGTGCATCAAGGCCTTGGCACTTGTTGGTGTGCTGTTGGCCCTTCAAAAGAGCGCATTAGCAAGTTTAAAGAGTATTTCCATTTAAAAGATCATCTATTGCCTGTTGCTGTCGTTGCTGTTGGATACAGTGCAGAAGATAAGACAAGAATTGATCAGTATGATCCTGAAAAGGTTAGCTATTATCGATAGTGTTTATGTAAGCATTTCTTTCAACTGATTTCTAATAAGCCCTTCATGATTGAAAAGATGACAAAAAGAAAAAAAGATATAAAAAAGTGTTTAAAAAAACGTAGCACATCATTTCTTTTATAGACAACGTTTTCTTTATTTACGTTGTCTACTTAGAAGTGATCATATCTTTTCATGCTACGTTTTTTCTTATTGCTTATATCATTTCCAATCAGCTTTCAGCATACCTAAAAGCTTTAAATCTGTTTTTTGCGCATGTATACCTAATCTCCGGTATATTGCTTTATCCATGCGGCATCTGCTTCAAAGTTGTCATGCTTTCCATTTTGATAAGTCGCAACCATTAACTTGATGTCATCTTCTTGAATGACAACATATGGAAATTCTGAAATATTTGTGGAAGCGCCACAATTCCCATCCTTATCCATAGCAATCACACTGATCGCATCACAGGTACGATTGGCCATCTGCATGCGTTTTACATGTGCATCTAATACTGTATCGACGGCTGCTTGTACAGACATACCTGCTGCCATGGCATCGACTATGCGAATGGATAAGCATCCACGCATGATATCTTCTCCCAATCCGGTAGCTGCAGCACTTCCATACAGGGCATCACTGTAAAAACCGGAACCGATGATTGGAGAATCTCCTACACGTCCTTCATGTTTCATAAACAATCCGCTGGTAGATACTCCTGCTGCTAGCTCATCCTGACACTTTCCTAGCACACAAACTGTATCATGTCCTTCATATGCTTTTAATTCCATGTCTTCTTTTTGTTTATCTTGCCATCGTTTTTTACTTTGAGGCGTCATGTGATTTTGAAAAGCAAAACCTTCTTCTTGTGCAAAGGCCTCCGCACCCTTGCCTGACAGTAAACAATTTACTTTATAATCACTTAGCTTAGCCGCTACCGCAATTGGACTTTCAACATTTTCAACTTCGATGATACCACCAAAACCAAGCGTATTTCCATTCATATAAGCACTATCCAACTGCACATGTCCCTGCGCATTCGGCAAACCGCCATGTCCAACAGAGATAAATTCTTCTCTAGCTTCTACATCCTGAATAGCAGCTAAGATTGCCGCCTGTACAGAGCCATCCTGCTGCAATATATCTTTTGCCTTCAGCATTCCATCATACGACATTTTCCATGTCGAAATCATTGCCTTATTCATCTTCGATTACCCCTTTTCATACTACTTTATCACGATTGTAAAAGGCCTTACCATTGCTTTTTAACAATAACCTTTTACCATTTTAACGCTGTTATCATAGCATAAATCCATACACTTGCAAAGTTACAATTGACATCAGAAACTAGATGAGATGCTTCATCCTTACACAAATTACTCCTATAGAGAAAGTAACACGCCTTCTTATCCCCCCTATGCGCTATACCTTTATGATGGCATGTGTATAGCTATCGAATGTCCTTTTTGCCTTTTACTAAGAAATTTTAGATTCCCATAAAGAAAGAAAAAGCTCTCCGTTCAAACGCTGCTAACGTTTGCCAAGAGAGCACATCAATTATAACAATGGGTCAATCGTTCCTGTGTTGATGCTGCGCAATGTTTCACAGCTAGCATCAAATTTTGCCTGATCAACTTCATTTAATTCTAATTTTACAATTTCACGAATACCTTTGCGGTTGATAATAGCAGGAACACCAATATATAAGCCTTCCTGGCCATATTCACCTTCCTGATATGCAGAAATTGTTAAGATCACATTTTCATCGTCCAAGATAGCATGCACCAAACGATTCAAAGAAAGCCCGATTCCATAATACGTAGAACGTTTCCGTTTGATAATTTCATAACCAGCCTGCTGTACCTGTGTATAAATTTCATGCAGATCACTTAAGTCTTTACCTTGTTCATCCAGAATATCTAATAAATTCTTACATCCAACATAGGCATTTGTCCAAGGTACAAAACTGGAATCTCCATGTTCTCCCATAATATAGGCATGAATATTGCTGGAAGATACATCCAGATATTCACTCATCAGATAACGCAATCTGGCAGTATCTAAGATCGTACCAGAACCAATAACTCTTTCTTTTGGTAAACCACTTACTTTTTGAGCAACATAGGTCATGCTGTCAACCGGATTGCTGGCAACTACAATAATACCATCAAAGCCTGATTTCATGATGTTTTCAGTCACGCTTTTTAAGATCATCGTGTCTTTGGCCGCAATATCCAGACGACTTTCGCCTTCCTTCATCGTAACACCGGCTGTAATCACAACGATGCTTGCATCTTTACATTCTTCATAACCACCAGCTTTGATCGTCATTTTTCCACGTGCATAAGGAAGTCCATGCTGTAAGTCCATCGCTTCTCCTACAGCTTTATCATGATTAACATCAATCAAAACCAATTCATCAATACCGCCAGTGTTTAAGAAGCTGTATGCCATACTCATACCGACAAAGCCGGTACCTACCAATACTAATTTTCTTTTCTCATTCATATTCAAGTCCTCCTTTTTTACTATGTCCATGATTTTTAAAACCATACACAGTGTCTTTATGATGTTATCTTTAACTAACACAAGTATAGCATGTTTCTAACGGAAAGAACATATTAATGATTTCCCTTTTTCATGCAGAAAATGACCTATTCTTCCTTTTTATGCCATATTTTTTATATATTACTTATGCTTCTTGCGCCATTCCTCAATCTGCTTCATACGTGCAGTGACCTTACTCTCAGAACCTTGCATGGTGGGTTCATAATAAATCGTTCCCTGTAAAGTAGGTGGCAAACATTGCATGGTTGTCAGCTTATCCTCATAATCATGCGCATACTGGTATCCTTCCCCATAATGAAGTTCCTTCATTAATTTAGTCGGCGCATTGCGAATTTGTAGTGGTACTGGTTCACTAATCATCTTTAAAGCATCTTCTTTCGCATGTTCATAAGCCATATATAAAGCATTGCTTTTAGGTGCTAAGGATAAATAAGTAACAGCATGTGTCAGATGTACACTGCATTCAGGCATCCCGATAAAATGACATGCCTGATATGCCGCCACACAGATTTCTAGTGCCCGACTATCAGCCATACCAACATCCTCACTGGCAAAGCGTACCAATCTTCTTGCCACATACAATGGATCTTCTCCAGCCTCTAACATACGTGCAAGCCAGTAAATAGCTGCCTGCACATCACTGTTGCGCATGGATTTATGCAAAGCGCTGATTAGATTATAATGTTCTTCCCCTTTTTTATCATACAATAAGGATTTTTGATGGATGCACTGCTCCAGCGTTTCTTTTGTGACAAGATACCCTTCATCTGTTTTTTCCGCATTCAATACGACCATTTCCAAGGTATTCAAAGCGACTCTGGCATCTCCATTGGCAAACTGGGCAATCATATCCAACATGCTATCTTCCATCTGCACATTTAAAGTTCCAAAGCCTTTTTCATCCTGTAACGCATGTTGTAATAATTCCACTAAATCACTGGTTTCCAAACCTTTTAAAACAAATACTTTACATCGCGATAAGAGGGCAGAATTAATCTCAAAGGAAGGGTTTTCCGTTGTCGCTCCAATTAAGATGATGCTGCCTTTTTCCACATAAGGTAAAAAAGCATCCTGTTGTGCCTTGTTAAAACGATGAATCTCATCTACGAATAAAATAGTTCGTTTTCCAAACGCTCTGGCATCACTTGCTTCTTTCATGACTTGTTTGATTTCTCGTATGCCACTTGTGACAGCACTAAAATCAATAAAGCGGGATTGTGTCTTATGAGCGATGATCCTAGCCAAAGTTGTCTTACCAACACCGGGTGGACCCCAGAAAATCATACTGGTTACTTGATCTTTTTCAATTAGATTCCATAGGACCTTTCCTTTACCAATCAGATGTTTTTGCCCTACATAATCTTCTAAGCTCTGTGGTCGTAATCGACTTGCCAAAGGATCTTGTAAATCCTGATAAAACAAGGATTCTTGTTCCATGCACATCACTTCCTTAACTGCTTTCATTATAGCACATTTTAGCGAAAGCTTACGTGCCAGCTAAACTCATGTCACAATTCTTTCACATCCTAGATTAGTTAAATTGCTTTCTTACGACCAAAAACCTTTTTCTTATCAGAAATCTTTTTTACGCTATCGCTCATTCTATATCATGCAAGTTTCTCATACCGTTTTCTTCCTTTTGCCTAAGCTACCGTTTCCTCCCTGCATAACAACAAATTCTTTATTTTCATCTTCATCTTTACGTTCATCTTTTAGGACTTTTTCTTTTCCCAACTACTTATCAACCCTTCTACTTATCAACCCTTCTACTTATCAACCCTTCTACTTTTCATTCACCTTCATCATCTTCCTCATCCACAACAACAGGTAGGCAAGCTATGACCACTTCCATAATGTTGTTGCGCTTCTACTTCCGTAAAAAACACACTCTTGCCAATTTCTTCCTCAGCGATCCAATTATCCTCATCGCATAGGACATACGTATCAATCAGAAAAAAAAGCTCTCCCTTCTCTATTTTGATATCGCTCACTTTACCGCATTGAATATGTGAGCCAAGAATATAATATACTACACCGTTTCTTTCTAACATAGGAATCCTCCTGTTTCATCGGTTATAGAATACGAAACTAATTCCTCACTGTCAATTATTCTGCCTGTTAACTCGCTGTTGCATTCGCCTGAACAAAAAAGAAACGATGCTTTTAAAAAATGGTCAACTGGTGCCTGTAATGGTAATTGTTCTCATACTTTCATATGGTTAGCTCCTGTTTGGATAATTGCTCTCCTACTTTCATAGGGAATCGGTTATTCGTTCCTGTGTGGTAATTGTTCTTATACTTTCATTCAAGTAGTAAAACGATCTATCGGTTATAAAATGAACACTGCCTTACCTAATAAGAATTTAATAGCAGCATTCTAATACCACCAAATCTTCATACTTTGTCATAAGAAAAATTCGCTGGTGCATATCGCTATACAAAGCGCTTACATTCTGATATTGTATAACC
This sequence comes from Longicatena sp. 210702-DFI.1.196, assembly GCF_020563125.1. Lineage (NCBI taxonomy): Bacteria > Bacillati > Bacillota > Erysipelotrichia > Erysipelotrichales > Erysipelotrichaceae > Longicatena > Longicatena sp. 210702-DFI.1.196. Next base: position 8,919 of record NZ_JAJCPX010000002.1, read on the forward strand.
AGAAAGTGAGAATACATTTCATTTTAATTCTTAATTTTAATTAAATGTAATTCTCAACCTATGGTTGCTCATGAAGCTCTTCATGACTGGCATTGTGTAAATAAGGAGGAAATGTACATGCTTTTTCAAACAACCAAGAAACAAGAAGACCTACGGAAAAAAGTACGCGAATTTGCGGAAAGCGAAGTAAAGCCAATTGCCTTTTTGCTAGATAAGGAAAATGAATTCCCTAGCGAAGCAATTGCCAAATTTGCCGACATGGGAATGATGGGTTTGCCTTATCCCAAAGAATATGGCGGTGCAGGAGCAGATGTCTTAAGCTATGCGATTGCAGTAGAAGAATTATCCAGAGTTGATGGAGGAACCGGTGTCATCTTATCAGCACATGTATCTTTAGGAAGCTATCCAATTTTTGCGTTTGGTAATGAAGAACAAAAACAGAAATATTTAACACCTTTAGCAAAGGGTGAAAAACTTGGTGCTTTTGGGTTAACAGAACCAAATGCCGGTAGTGATGCAGGTGGAACAGAAACAACGGCAGTATTAGAGGGTGATCATTATATCTTAAACGGTGGTAAAATCTTTATTACCAATGCGCCGGTAGCTGATACGTATGTTGTCTTTGCCTCAACAAATCCGGATGCCGGAACACATGGTATCTCTGCTTTCATCGTTGAAAAAGGATGGGAAGGCTTCACCTTTGGAGATCATTACGATAAGATGGGCATTCGCTCTTCTTCCACTGCGGAATTAATCTTTAATAATGTAAAAGTACCAAAAGAAAACCTGTTAGGTAAAGAAGGACAAGGCTTTAAGATTGCAATGGCTACGCTTGATGGCGGTCGTATCGGAATTGCTGCACAGGCATTAGGTATTGCTCAGGGTGCTTATGAACATGCTTTAGAATATGCAAAAGAGCGTATTCAGTTTGGCAAACCAATTGCCCAACAACAGGCAATTTCCTTTAAACTAGCTGATATGGCAACCAAATTACGCTGTGCTAGATTCCTTGTTTACAGTGCTGCTGAATTAAAAGAAGCCCATGAACCTTATGGCATGGAGAGTGCTATGGCTAAACAATATACCTCAGACATCTGCTTAGAGGTTGTCAATGATGCTTTACAGATCTTTGGCGGAAGTGGCTATTTAAAGGGTATGGAAGTCGAACGTGCTTATCGTGATGCGAAAATCTGTACAATCTATGAAGGTACCAATGAGATTCAGCGTGTTGTTATTGCGTCCCATATCATCGGTAAGATGAAAAAAGATGGTAAGGCAAAACGGAAAAAAACATCCATTACCGGTGAACGTAAGAAAATGATCTTCCGTGATGGCACACCAAAAGAACAAGTCGCAAAACTAGTTGAAGCATTGAAGAAAGATGGTTATGATTTCAGTGTAGGTATTGCGATGGATACTCCAATCGTCGATGCGGAACGTGTGATCAGTGCCGGCAAAGGTATTGGGGCAAAAGAAAACATGAAATTAATTGAAGAAGCTGCTAAATCACTAGGTGCTGCGATTGGTTCATCTCGTCCGGTTGCGGAAACTTTGAAATATGTGCCATTAAATCGCTATGTTGGTATGAGTGGACAGAAGTTTAGCGGCAATCTATATGTAGCTTGTGGTATTAGCGGTGCCGGTCAGCATTTAAAAGGTATTAAGGATGCGACAACCATCGTTGCCATCAACAACAATCCAAACGCTCCAATCTTTAAGAATGCCGATTATGGTATTGTAGGTGATTTGATGGAAATCTTACCTTTGTTAGCGGAAGCTTTGGATACGGGTGTAAAACAGCCGGCTCCACCAATGAAGAAGATGAAACGTCCATTTATCAAGAAAGAAGGACCTTCTTATAAACGCTATATCTGCAGTGGCTGCGGCTATGAATATGATATGGAAATCGGCGATCCGGCAAGTGATGTACCTGCAGGAACAACCTTTGATAAACTACCAGAAGAATGGATTTGTCCAGAATGCGGTGAAGAAAAAGAAAACTTCATCGAGATTGAATAGGAGGAAAAAGACGTATGTATTGTGTAAGAAAAGTTGTAGATGATCTGTATTGGGTAGGCGGTAATGACCATCGCTTAGCACTATTTGAAAATATTCATCCGATTCCTCGCGGCGTATCCTATAACTCCTATTTGCTGCTGGATGAAAAAACCGTTCTCTTTGATACCGTAGATTGGTCCATCTGCCGTCAGTTCTTAGAAAATGTGGAACATGTATTAGATGGCCGTGACTTAGATTATTTGGTAATTAATCATATGGAACCTGATCATGGTGCCAGCATTGAAGAAATCTTGTTGCGTTATCCAAATGTTACCATCATTTCCACAGAGAAAAGTATCATGTTGATGCATCAGTTTGGCTTTGATGTTGATGATAAGACCATGACTGTGAAAGAAGGCGATTCCTTTCGCTTCGGTAAACATAACATCGTCTTCGTGGAAGCTCCTATGGTCCATTGGCCGGAAGCAATGGTTAGCTTTGATACAACCGATGGCATTCTCTTCTCTGCCGATGCCTTTGGCTCCTTTGGTGCCTTAGATGGCAAACTGTTTAATGATGAAGTGAACTTTGACCGTGATTGGATTGATGATGCTCGTCGCTATTATACCAACATCGTTGGTAAATACGGTCCACATGTACAAGCCTTGTTAAAGAAAGCCTCCACCTTGGATATCCACTATATCTGTCCGCTACATGGACCGGTATGGCGCAATGACTTTGGCTATCTATTGGATAAATATGATAAATGGAGTCGTTATGAACCAGAAACATGCGGTGTGATGATTGCTTATGCGTCTATGTATGGAAATACTGAAAGTGCTGCTCAGGTATTAGCTGCGAAACTGGCAGAAAAAGGCATGACCAACATTGCCTTATATGATGTATCAAATACCCATGTATCCTACCTCATCAGTGAAACCTTTAAATATAGTCATATCGTTTTAGCAAGTGTTACCTATAATCTAGGTATTTATCCGGTAATGCATGATTATCTGATGCATATGAAGGCATTAAATCTACAGAAGCGTACCGTAGGTATCATTGAAAATGGTTCTTGGGCACCAAAATCCGGTTCTTTGATGAAAGAATTCTTGGATGAAGAGATGAAACAGATGAGCATTCTTAACAGTGAAGTCAATATGATTTCTGCCTTAAATGACAACAATGCAAATGAAGTTGATAATTTAGTAGAAAGCATCCTTGATTCCATGAAAGAAGCATAGATCTTCCACATGCAGGTGGGATGGTATTGATAAGGAAACGATCAATACTGTTACAAAACACATAGGGAAGAAAGATAATAAAAATAGAAGGAAATGGTATATCTGTTTCCTTCTTTTCTTATATGTTAAGGCATATCCTAAATTGTCTTTACATCTTGATGTTATCCTGTTTTATTTGAAGACGCTAAGAAGTACGAGTAAACATATGAGAGGACCTAATATTAAAACTCTCATCTTATAAATCCTCTTTATTTTTTCCTGGGAAATGCTCTGGTAAAAATAAATTCTTCACTACTGGATAAGGCTTCTTGAAAACGATAGCCAAGACCTTGAAACTGCTTGATATCCTCGATATCGGTAATCTGGTGCTCTGCCATATAACGCACCATTTCGCCTCTTGCCATTTTGACATAGACACCTTTTTCTTTTAAAGTATCCTTCGTTTCTTCCATGAAGCGACATTTCACATACCGTATAGCATCACGTTTGTAGCGTGTGATACAACGGCTATATTGCGCACTTGCCAGATCAACGATGACAGAGGATTCTTGGATAAGTTCACGATAGAGCTTATCTTGCCAAAAGGCATAGAGATTGCAAAAGGTGTCTGTACGTAAAAGACTGTTAATTTCCAGACGATAAGGCACTACACCATCCAGTGGTTTTAAGACACCATAAAAACCAGATAAGATACGCAAATGCTTTTGCACATAGGCAAATTGTTCATCACTGAAGATATCCGGTGCCATATACGTGTATTGAATGCCATCATAGGCTAACAGGGCCGGTACAACATTTTGTGTTAACTGCATAGTTTGGAATATCTGATATGCTTCTTGGGCGATACGTTCACTACAGGAAAGAATATGACGTAAAGCACTAACATCCTGCTGTTGCATAATCTTCGCCAATTGCTTGGTTTCCTTTAGCAACTTAGGTGTTCCCTGGGCGTCTAAATAAGCGATATCATTGCGCATGCGTTTCGCTGGTGCAATGCAAATCATCATCTGCATATCCCTCCTTACGTGCCTATTAGCAAATGGAATCATGGCTTAATCATTCTTTACACATAAAATTATTTAAATGAGGTGTTACTCAAGAACTTAAATGAAAAAACTGATGAGTCTCCATCAGTTTTTTAATCGTCATCTTCATCATCATCCTGATATTTGCTAAGAATTATTTTGGCATATTTATAGAATGTTGATTTTTTCATTCCCGTAGCTTTCCGATAAGCCTCTAACGGACGATGCTCACGTTTTAAAGTTATAATTTTTTCTTCAAAGTCTTTTGGAAGCTCTGCAATCGGACGACCATATGCGCCTTTTCCTTCTTCTTTTAAGCGCAATGCATCTTTAATTCCGCGCAATTGTTTTTCTCGATGATCTTCATTCTTCAATGATAAGGTGAAGTAAAACATCGCTAATTCCCGTTCACTGTTCAATGTCAATCCATAAGATTCATCATACAGTGAAATGTTGTTCTCTTTACAGAATGTAAGCTTATCCTGTAAGTCTAAAAGTCCAAATCCAAAACGTTCAATTTTTTTAAAACTAATTTCATCCCCAGGTTTTAACTGCTTTTTAAAATCTTCCCAATACTGCTTTTTGTCTTTTACGTTCTTACATGAAAATTGATATCTCATAGTCCTGCTCCTTGCACAAATTGCTTTCTCATTTGTATTTCTAAATCCTCTATAATTCTATCATAAAATTCTAAATAATGTTCTATTTTCTGCTAATAATTTTAAAAGTTTTCGTATTTTTTTGCATATTTTCTTCTTTATGTAAACTTTAAGATATTTATGTCATTTTTATAGATAATTTTTTTACAAATATTTCCAGAAATTATGTGTAAGGGTATACATTACTTATCTTTTTTCACATCTTTTTGTTCCCTTAAAGCCGTCAATGCTTGATGACGGAAAACGGGTTGTTGCTTATATTCTTGTGAAGAAATTCGATGATGTTCCTCGACCTCTTTTTGAAATTCTCTGGCAGAAATTCTTTGTGCTCCCTGACCGATAACAATTAGCTGTTCCAAACCATCACTTGTTGCGACACGGACACGATACTCCTTTGCCAACTTATGTGTAGCCATCTCGATGTAGTTATCCGCTGTCTGTGAAGTTTTCGTATACACAACATGTATATTTCCGTGCTTTCTGATTGTCTGTGCTGATTGCTTCACGCGATACGCATCAAAGACAAGGATTACCTCACATTTGCGATATCCCTGATAATTATTCAATTTATCAATCAAGCGATCTCTTGCCGCATCCATCTGATCTTTTGCCAATGCACGCAATTCGTCCCAGTCATAAATAATATTATAACCATCGACCAATAGACATTCTGGTAAGATTTTCAGAGTCTTGATTTCCGTAGCAGGTATTTCTTTCCCTGGTTTCCTTTTCGGTTGTTTTTTATCCTTTGGCTTTCCATAAATACTTTCAAAAACACGCTGTAATTCTTTCTCATCAACCTTTGTATTTTCATGTTTGAAACTTGTTTCAGAAGGAGATTGCCTACGTAATGGTAAATGCATATAGTCTTCTACTTTATCCCATGATACCTGATAGCCACTGCCATGCATACAGAATATGGAAGAGGATGGATTATCCAAATCACGTTGTGCATCATAACCAATTTGTGAAATCACATCAGCGGCCTGTTGACATGGACGATAGCCATCCAGAAAACAGCTTAATTTTCCTTTTCCGCCAGTATACGATCGCAATTCAAGTTGGTAAGATTGCATACATGCAACAGGAGCTTCCCCTTCTAAAATACATAGATCCTCATCTTGTGACAAAATAGAAAAATGCGCCTTCATAGACTCTAGATCATAGATGAGACGGCTGAGATGCATCGCTGTCACTTCTGCATGAAAGCGATAATATGGTTCTAAAAGAACGCTTTTTGCTTTCATTAGTCCTTGACGTATCGCACGATATGTCGCCTGCCGAAAATCACCGCCTTCCGTATGTTTCAGATGTGCTTTTCCACATAATAAAGTGATTTTCATATCTGTTATTGGTGATCCACTCAATACTCCGAGATGTTCTTTTTCTTGTATATGATTTAAAATAAGTCGCTGCCAGTGCCGATCCAATTTATCTAATGGAGCAATACTATCTACTTGGATACCACTGCCTGGTGCAAGTGGTTCCAATAGTAAATGAACTTCCGCGTAATGACGCAATGGTTCATAATGACCGACTCCTTCAACTTCCTGTTCTATCGTTTCCTTATAATTCACCATGCCTTCATCAAACGTTACTGAAAGACCCAAACGCTGTGCAATCGTGTATTTCAGTATTTCCATCTGCACTTCACCCATTAGCTGTACACGTATTTCTTTTTTCATCTCTGAATAAGTAATATGTAACTGTGGATCTTCTTCCATTAAGGGAATTAATTTACGCATCGTCGCAAAAGCATCCGTATTCGCAGGTAAAACCATTCGATAATTCATTGCGGCTACACTTTCCACTTCTGTATGATGTTCCTCAAAGCCCAAACCATCTCCTGCCTGCAGCTGACGTATCCCTTTGATAACACAGATTTCACCAGGCAATGCTTCCTGAATCACCTCAAAGCGATTGCCACTATACCGCCGTAATTGATCTACTTTTTCTGTATCACTGATCTTCATTTTCGCTTTCAGGACACCACCACTTACTTTTACATGGGCAAGCCGATTTCCTTGTTCATCATGACTGATTTTATAAATGCGGGCTCCAAACGTATCGCCATATTGTTTTGGCTTGATCCATGTTTTTAAACCATCTAAAAAGGCATCAATACCATCCAATTTTAATGCCGATCCAAAATAACAGGGAAACACCTTTCTTTGCGCAATCGCTGTCTTTATCGCATCTTTTTCAAGAACTCCCTGTGTCAGATACGCTTCCATTAATGCGTCATCACACATCGACACATCTTCCATCAAACTAGCATCCTCTTGCATGAAATCAATACAACGGCTATCTAACTTCTGATTCATTTCTTTTAATAGTTCTTCTTTACTATGATAAGAAATATCCATTTTATTCACAAATACAAAAGTAGGTATCTGATGGGCCTTTAATAGCTGCCATATCGTTTCCGTATGGGCCTGTACCCCATCACTGCCACTGATAATCAAAATAGCATAATCTAAAATTGCTAAAGTCCTCTCCATTTCCGCACTGAAATCGACATGTCCAGGTGTATCCACAAAATTCATATGAAGCTGTTTCCAATGCAAAGCTGCCTGTTTCGCATATATGGTAATACCCCGATTTCTTTCTAGCTCATCATAATCAAGAAATGCATTTTGATGATCTACGCGGCCTAAGTTTCGTATGCTTCCACTGCGATATAACATTGCCTCACTAAGCGTTGTTTTTCCGGCATCCACATGAGCCAACAGACCTGCACAAATATGCATGTTGTTATCTTTTTCCTGTTTGTCCATCTAAATACCTCCTCATCATCTTTTCCCATTATCTGCTACATCTTGCAGTGTTCTATATTCTGTAATATCGGTATGCTGAATTGATCACATACAGGACATTTTTCTCTTCTTTATGCATGGTATCCCTCGATCTAGTTGTACGGTTTTTAAACTATTTTTTTGTGTCATCTGCACATTTCTAAAACTGCTTTATGATTCCCAAGCTATTATATCATTTCCTTTAAAAACCGAAAACAAAGTTTATACATTATGCTCCTTTTGGGTACACATTGATGTGAAGATGAAGAAAGGCTATGCATCTGCACAGCCCTTAACTTTATTCTTTGCCTTCGCCATCTTTTCCATTATCATCTTCTACACCATCAAAACAATAGGTACATAGCTGACATTTATCCAAACCGATTGCCTTTACCATATCGTCAATGCGATGATAGCGCAATGATGTGAAATTAGAACGTTGACAGATTTCGCTACACATCTTTTTATAACGATCACTGTCTGGATTGGCATATTCTGCTAATACCTCATCAGAAACATCGTCACCCTCCAGTTTGCGAATCACCCGACGGGTAATCAGATCCATCTCGGATTTAGAACGTGAGAAGTTGAGATATTTACAGCCAAAGATAATCGGTGGACATGCAGGTCTAACATGAACTTCTTTTGCGCCACTTTCATACAAGAACTCAGTCGTTTCACCTAACTGTGTACCTCGAACAATGGAATCATCTATCAAAAGCAGACGTTTATCTTTGATTTTTTCTTGTACCGGAATCAGTTTCATCTTCGCTATCATTGAGCGCTGTTTCTGACTGGTCGGCATGAAGGAACGTGGCCAGGTTGGCGTATATTTAATGAATGGACGTGCAAATGGTACACCTGATGCATTGGCATAGCCCACGGCATGAGCAATCCCTGAATCAGGAACACCTGCTACACTGTCAACTTCTACATCATCACGATTTGCCAACAGTTCGCCACAGCGATTACGCATACACTCTACATTGACACCTTCATACGTAGAGGTAGGATAACCATAATATACCCATAAGAAACTACAAATTTTCATCTTTTCCAATGGTTTCTGTTTTACTTCAATACGCTGAGGCGTGATAAAAACGATTTCCCCGGGACCTAAATCACGATAATGATGATACCCTAAGTTAAGGAAGGCACTACTTTCAAAGGTTGCACAAAAACCTGTTTCTTTTTCACCAATGACAATCGGAGTTCTTCCTACACGATCTCTAGCGGCATAAATACCTTCTGAAGTCATTAACAGAATGCTCATACTGCCTTTTACAACATCTTGTACATATCGCAGACCTTCGACGATCGTATCTTTATGATTGATAAGAGATGCCACAAGTTCGGTAGGATTCACTTCTCCTGTGCTCATTTCTAAGAAATGCGTAACCCCTTTTTCAAAACACAAATCTTGCAACTCCTGGACATTGTTGATACGTCCGATCGTGGTAATCGCAAAGGAACCTAAATGTGATTTTACCAATAATGGCTGCGCTTCGTTATCAGAAATACAGCCAATGCCGATATTCCCACTGAATTCTTCAATATCTTTCTCAAACTTTGTACGAAATGGTGAATTCTCTATGTTATGGATTGCTCTTCCAAAACCTTTATCACCGTGAATCGCCATTCCACCACGTCTTGTTCCCAGATGGGAATGGTAATCAACGCCAAAAAATACATCTAATACACAGTCTTCTTTCGATGCTACACCAAAAAAACCACTCATAATTACCTCCAATTAAACTCTCTCTTTTTGTAATACGTGTATATTTTACCTTATTTTTTCATGAATGAATATAGAAAATATAATTTTTTCATGGGAATGCTTACATCTTCACAGAAATATAAAAATTTATCTTCTTCATACTGCCTTTCTTGAAAGACACACACTAATTTACTATGCCAATTCTTATGACTTTAAAAGCACATGCAGAAGAAAAGGATAGAATTCTTCTATCCTGTGTAAGATCATAATAGCTTTTTTCGTAATTCTTCACCACTTGCCTCATGCAAATAGGCTGGCGCAATATCAAATACTGTTTTACAGCCGTATTGTCCCTCTTGGGCTAAACGATAGGCTGCTCTGGCATATGCGGTTAACACACTTGACGTGAATTCTGGATTTGAATCTAACGTTAGTTTATACTCTATCACATGTTTATGCTCATCGTGCAATCCTGTGGTACCACTGCGTAAGACAACTCCGCCATGTGGAATGCCTTTATGATGCGCATTCAATTCTTCCTGTGTGATAAAATGCACGGTCGTATCATAATCCGCAAAGTAATTGGGCATCGTTTTGATTTCCTCTTCAATACGCGCAAGATCTGCACCTTCTTTGGCCACGACAAAACATTCCCGTGTATGTTTTTCACGAGCGCTCAACACCGGATGCTCACCATTGCGTACTTTTTCCATTGCTCCTTCTACAGGAATCGTATATTGTCGGGCATCTTGTACACCTTCTATGCGTCGTATCGCATCAGAATGTCCCTGAGATACCCCTTTCCCCCAGAAGGTATAATCATGGCCATGTGGCAAAATCGCCTGTCCATACAAACGATTTAATGAAAATAAGCCCGGATCCCAGCCAACAGAAATTATACTGATATGCTTGCCTTCCATACTTGCTGAATTCACCATAGCAAAATGTTCCGGTATGTTTGCATGTGTATCAAAACTATCAATGACATTAAAATGTTTAGCCAGTTCAGCGGTTTGTTTAGGCAAATCGTTAGCACTGCCTCCACATAAGATTAAAACATCAATTTCATCCTTTTTCTCATATATGCAATCCATGGAATAGACTGGTGCTTGGGTCAATGTCTTTAATGTTGATGGCTCTCTACGCGTAAAAACACCGATAAGCTCCATATCCTTGCTGTTTGTAACTGCACATTCGACACCTTTTCCAAGGTTGCCATATCCTACAATTCCTATTTTCATATGCATTGCTCCTTCCTTACAGCCACTATTTTACCATTTTTTGAAACAACAGTATAGGTTTAATTTCATTTTTATTACAATATTTTCTGAAAATATATGAAGCACTATTTTCAATGCATTATGAAGACGCAATGTATGCATACACCAAACGCCTGAAATTATTCAGGTTATGCAGATGGTATCTATCTTTTAGCGATGCTTCCGTTTGTAATGCAAGAAAGAAAAACCAAGGAAAATACAGATACCAAAACCCATTCCGATAGCCAAGCGATTCCATAAGCGTTCCTTCTCGATTCGTTTTTGTGATGCCGTACTTGCTGGTTGTTTTGTAGTAGGCGTTTTTGTTTCTTCATGATCCTTGCTAGCCCGTTGTGCATAAACAAGATAGCGCTGTTTATTGGTCGGATATGGGTGGCAGGTAATCAAAGTAATCATATCCTTGCCTTCCTGAATCCATACTTTCTCGATTTCATTAGGTTCGATGATTTCTGTCTTCATAACGACATATTGCAAGGTTTCCCAATGATTTCTTATATAAATACGATCTCCCTTTACTAATTTTTCAATATCTTTGAACATCGCTTCCCCTTCATATCCGCCTCGATGCCCTGCAATCACACTGTTTGCGGAAGCTTGGCCTAAGGGCATACTTGTATTGTTAAGTAATGCTAACCCTTTCCGTAAATGCTCTTCACTTGCTCCATGATATATAGGAAGATTTAGCTGCATCTTTGGTATTCGCATAATACCAATTACCGTTTCATCTGTACGATTCGTCTTACTCTTCCATGCATCCTGCACACCTATTTGACCTTCTTGACATAATCGCTTATTATATCTAACCATCTTTTGATACCATTCTTCCCTATCTGTAACACTGTCATTTTCAAATTGTTGAATGACCTGAGCTATCTGATGTTTACGCAGCTGTGTTTGAATATTGGGATACAGACAAATAAGCAGTCCTCCTACTACCATGATTGCGGCAAGTAGATAGTTACGTCCCTTGTTCATGCTTTGCCTTCTTTCTCAATTTTAAAACGCATACCAAACTAAGCAATATGATGATGCCTCCACCTATTATCCATAGGTTTTCCGTTTTCTCTTTTTCTTGCGATGTCACATCCACTTCATGGATGGCTTGTACGCGTTTGCCTCTTACTAACAAGCGATGCGTATTTATTCCATATGGTGTACATGTCATTAAAGTTACATAGTCCTTACCTTTTATGATGCGCAATTTTTCGACTTCTTTGGGTTTTACTACGCGTATCTCATCTACTTCATAGAAAAAAGTTTTATCTAATACCGTTATGCGAAAGGAATCCCCTTTTTCCAACTCATTCAACTTAGTAAACAGTAATGCACTTGGTAAACCTCGATGAGCACATAAAATTGCATGCTGGCTATTTCTTCCAATCGGTAGTGAGGTTCCTTCCAAATGTCCAGCCCCTTTTTTCAAGGCCTCTTCACCACAACCATGATAGATAGGTAAAGATACATTGATTTTACCGATAGTTAAATGGCCCATCACACCGTCATGATTGACATTTAAAACTTCTTCATAATCCTTTGGAAGCACATAGCCGCTACCTTTCACAAAAGGGTCATGTACCGGGTCACCGGAAAGATTTTCATTATATGTAATAGCGGCTTTCCATAACTTCTGTATGTCCTCTTGTTTCTCACGAGCTATGCTTGTCTGATATTGATGAATCACTTTTTTTTGCTGCTCTTCCATATACCAGTTACTGATATGAGGATAAAGGAAAATCCCGGCACCTATCGCTATAAATAGCACAGGTACCAGGAAGGCCGACCATTTTCTTTTCTTATGCATGTCGCTTGCTATTTCTTACAATCACAAGGACACCACCAAGCATAAAGACAATTCCGACTATGCTAAACAATACGGTTCCAGCTCCCCCTGTAATTGGCAGTTGCATATCTTTTGCTTTGCTGTTTTTTACTTTCATTACTACTTTATTCGTTTCTAGTTCCACGGTTCCTTCTAATTCATAAGTCCCTTTTGTTGTTAATGTTACCTCATCTTGTTCTAAACTTCCATTCCCATTTTTATCTTTTAACGCTATCGTTATATCTCCATTCGGTAATACATAGCCACCATCCGGAACCTTTGTTTCTTTTAAGACATAACTTCCTTCATCTATACCCTGTATCGTAAAATGCCCATCAGTTCCTACTGTTAAAACAGTATCCCCCTTTGGATTGATAACATAAGAACCATCTGTTGCTTTTTTAAACTTCAATGAAGTACCATCTTTAGATAACGTAAATTCTGCATTCTTTAAAATATCAGTTCCGCTTTCGCCGACCTTCAATACCTTAATCCCATAAGTATATACCAATTTTTCTGTCGTTTTTTCTTTATAAGATTGTGTATCATAAGGATCGTGATTATATCCAATATAGGCAATATTCTTTAATGCGTCCATCGTTAAGGCTTTATCATTAACCTCAGCATCATAAGTAACCTGTACGTTTAACATAGGATTCGCTTTTATATAAGCTTCTTTGAATACTATTTCAAATGTATAATCAGTTAGCTTAGCCGTTTTTCCAGGATCTTTCTTAACGTCGTAATTGGTTGCGGCTATTTCTTTTCCACTAGCCTCCTTCACGGCAATCGTATCCGGCTTTAAAGTCAATCCTTCTGATAATTTATCACCGATTGCAAAAGTGATAGCACTGGCATCTTCTGGATATGTCGGAATTTGAGCTGTCAGCTGATAGCAGACGCTATCTGTAATAGCTACCGTCGTATCCGTTGGATCAATAACCGTTTTAACAATTGTCGGAGTTGAAGATTTCATAGTAACCGTTTGATCATTCACACTCCATGTCCCTTCCTCTTCGACTGGTGCTATATTGAAACCTGTAGGTGTATAAACCTGTTCTACACCATGTTTTGCGCAAATCAGATAATATCCCAAGCCAATATCCGTTAACGTAACAGAAGGCGCACTGGCAGTAGCCGTTTTCGCTGCTGTTATCGCGATCGTTGAAGGTGAGCGATGAATTTCTGCCGCCATTTTTTCATAAAAGCTTTTTGCTTTTTCCACATCCTCAAGCAAATTCTTGAATTCTGTTGTCACCTCATGGTTCTCTCCTATATAACTAGGATAATTGTCTTTCACCCAATTTTGGACGCCAGTCACCCATGTATATACCGGCGCTTTGGGAGCACCATTTTCTATCTGTATATCAATGATCTTATACATTGACAATTCGGTACCATTTTCAACACCAGTTATGGTTACTTGAACCTTACTGTCTGCACTGATTTCAGCAGAAACATTGCTTGTTTGTGTCATGAGTACCATCCCTATGGCAACCATGGTTGTCAGGACTCGCTTTAACCATTTATTTTTCATTTTCATTCTCCTCCACGTTCCTTTAATTTTTTCTTTTTTCTCCAAAACAGCAGACTACCATAGAAAATACATCCTAATCCAAGCAGATAAAGGTGTTCATCATAGCCGATACTTCCTGTGATCGGTATTTCTTTTAATCGATAATTCATGAGTTCAAAAGATTCATCTTCTTTTCTTTCAAAAGCAGGAGGATTATCCAAACTACCTGTAATTTGAAAAGCCTTTTGTTGTGTATCGTATGCCAACATCCATTGCCCTGCTGGTAGTACATAACCGATTGGTGCCATATATTCTACAAGACGATACTGTTTTTCTATATTTAAACCGGTTAACTTGACACTGCCATCACTTTCCTGCGATATAGCGATTGAACGTTTTTTCCAACATGGATCATTCGATACTACGTTGCCATCTTGATCAAGCTTTACTATATCTTTTGCATGATCATGCGCATCACTCTTACAATTCAGCTCATATGCAGCAAACTTCGCATTTGCCAACTTATTTCCCTCTTCATCTATTTTATAAAACAAGAAATCGGCTGTTGTAATATCCAATTCGTGATACGTTGTTTCGCTTTCTTTTTCAAAAGAATGCTGATGAACCTCGATGATTTTCGCCGTATTTACAAATAGAGTATCATCGCCATTATCAGTTACTTTGGTAGGAATGACAAAATGGAGCTCTTGCTCAGCCTGCAGCGCTTCAATTGTAAAGATCAGCTTCTGTTTGTTTTTAGCATCTTGCATCACCTCTACAAATTGCGAATCTTTCACAAGTTGCTGTTTTGTGGAATCATTACCCAAATACCACGCAATAGCATCCAATTGGATATCCAATCCTGAAGGCAGGATATCCTCCACCTTAATAGCATTCAATAAGAAAGATGTTTCCCCATTTTTTACACTGATATCATAGTTGATTTCATCATGCTTTTTCACCTTTGCCGGATGATCCTGAGTTCCGGAGGCAGGTGTTGATGTTTTATGGATTTCCATTTCAGGTTCACGTATAGCCACCGTTGTTTCCGTTGTTTCTAATAAAGAATCTTGCCACTCAACATTGGAAACCTGTGTGTTTGCATTTACCCATGAGGTATTGTATGCCAATATCTTCTTTTCCATATCTTGCTTTATTATATCAATTGGTGCCTTCATATGAAGAATCGCAGAGACTTGTTGCTGTGATTCTAATACAAACGGCGTTCCTTCTACGGTATTACGCATATCAATAGCAACTGCTGTAACTTTTGACATATCCGCTGGTTTTTCTGCACTCCATATTGTCTCATCTTCAATATTGGCATCCCCTTTTAAACCGGCATCATCATGAGATAATATGATATCTTTTTTCATGGAATATAAAACCTTAGCATCCACACCTTTACGAAGCGCCGATGACACATCAACACTTTGTAAAGTTCCTTTCCAATGTTCTCTTTCTCCAGCATTATTTTCCAAAACATCAAATAAAACTAAATTATTAGCTTTCGCTGTATCTTGTGAAGAATACTGTAAACGATAACTATAGCTATCGCCCGTTAATACTTCTGTGGAAGCTGCATATTTCAATTCCTGTTGGTTTTTCACAGACTTAAAGAACCCTAATTTTGAAAATGTATCCCCTGTAAGACTCGTCGAAACAGAAGCATACAAAGTATCTTTCTGAGCACTTTCCCCCGCTTTTCCATCTTCGTCGATATCAATGAACCATTTTTGATCAGAAAATGATGCATCCGGCATATCCGGATAGCCATTTGTTATACTTTCATTACCAGATTTGTAGGCAATACTATTGCTTATATTTCTTCCAAAATCAAAACAAGATTCCCAAGGATAATACCCATGATATTGTAACAGAAAACCACTTTCCCATTCCCAGCCATTAGGTTGAATATTTGTATATTTTATACTATTTTTTTCACCTGGTTTCATACTTACCTGAATGATCATCATGGTTCTTCCGGAGTTCTTCCAATTTTCTTTTATTTGTACCGTAAAATCACATGGTTTATCTGGTAAAAAAGTAGTACCACCCTGTCGATATACAGTAGTCACTTTAATCTTTCCTACATCTACATACATTCCTTTTGGTAATAAATCATAAAACGTTCCTGACTTTTGTTCTTTGAGCGTTCCATTATCTGATGCTTCATCAAAGGGATCGGCATAATTTGAATATGCTGCCTCATATGCATAGCTCTGATACTCAATATCGTATTGTTGATTTTTTGTATCATTTGTCGTTTTAACTATTTCTTTCTGCATATTGCTGGTTGTTGGATAACCTTCTAAAAGAACCCAAGCTTTGCTATGATTTCCTAACGCACCTTCCATACAATATTCTGCTTTATCTCTTTCTATCATCTGTTCTTTTATTTTTTCAGAGCCTTCAATGGTAAGGGTATTTTTCTGGTTTACCCATTTCCCATTACTATCAAATATTCTGCCCGAATTTATGTTATAGAGCATAATCGAATCTTTTCCCTCAATCAGACTAGCAACATGGGCGGTTTTTCTTAATTGAATGCGAATATCTAAATTCAATTTGTTTTTAAAATATTTTGATTCGTGTTCTAATTTCAATGCAATAATCCCTGCTGGCAATTTTACTGTATTATTTCTATCAATGTTTTCAAATACTTTACCATCGTTATCTATAAAATTAAATATTTTATTGCCAACACATATAAACTTTCCTAATTTTATCCATTCACCATCAAAGCTTTTTCTACCATATAGATCAGCAGGTTCCCAATTCCCATATTCCGTATTTTCATTAAATAGATAGCCTCCTATATCCTCATTCGCCGTCATATCAAACTCATTGATAACCACATGCACAGCGCTAAATACATAATCGTTCTCTTGCAGTCGCTCATCCTCTAATGTAACAAAATCATCTACTAATTCGGTTTTATAGCTCTTTTTCCCATAACTATCCAAAACATTGTCAGGCAATCCATCGCCTTTGGTATAAATACCTCCATCCGTTGTCATTTCATTCGCCCAATGCCCCTGTAATTCAGGTAATTCATCATTTATATGAGCTTGTTCCATTAAATTGAAGAAACCCGGTGCGTTGCCGCCCCAACATATATAATTATGAAATCCCTTATTAATCCAACTGTTCCCTTCAGGGTATTTAAAGTTAAAATCTACATAACTGTAACTTGCATCAGCACTTTTTTCCTGATCGAGCGTAGGCATTTCATTAGGATATAAATCAATAACTTTTGCAAACACCTTATTTTTATATAGCGAATTTTTGATTGCATCTTTCCTTGGATATTTCACTAATACATGGGTGATAAAATATGGTGTTTCTAGTTGTGCTTCATCCCCTTGGATCATAAAGTCCTCTTCCCCTATATGAAATACGTTGTTTCCAAATGTATCACCAGGTTCAATTTTGGAAAAATAAGGGTCATACCAGCCTAAAATAGTACCATTGTTATCAACTACATCTTTTAAAAGTAGTTGGTATGGTCTAGTCATACTTGCATCAAATTGTCCTTTGATTAACCAATTCACAAAAAAATAATCTTCTGCATCCGCTGGTTTTGCTCCCCACTCTTTTTGCCAAGTCTCATATTTTTTATATTTCTTCTTTGTTAAGGATATCAAATCTGATTTTGTGATCTGGGTAACCTGCAATTCATCCGCTTTATGTAATAATGTACCATTCCTATATAGTTCCGCCTGTACCTTACCAATAGAACCTGATGAAATAGCACTTGGTTTTTGATTTACAGCTTCATTATAAGTATAATACGTTATATCAAAGATCAGTGTATGCGCCTGTGTAATTTCTTGCGAATTTGTCACTATAAGACTATTGCCATCATCAGATATCTTATAATAAAAACTATTTTGATCTCCATTATCAGGTAAACCAATAGAAAAATTACCTGTCTGCTGTCCTGACCTATCAATGAAAATCGCTTTCGGTAATATTATCTCAATTTCACCTGGACGAATGTTTGCTTGCGTGAATTCTGTTTTTACCTGTGCGGTAATGGATGTACCTGCAGCTTTTGCTTTATTTTCAGCAGGTGTTAGTGTAACTTTACTTACATCATTTGCATCATATTCAATGCAACCATCTACAGCAGCGCTCGTCCATTTCATTTCAAAGCTTGCTATTGAAGATGTATCCGCGCTTGGTTGTATAGCAAACATTTCATGTGGAAGCAGCATTAAAACTAAAGTAAACAAGACACATATCGTCATCCCTCTTTGGATAAATTTTTTCATGCACCGATCTCCTTTCCATCCTTTTATGCATTTTATATCTTTCTTTCCATTTGGTTTTGTGCAAACACCCGTTTTCAACATAGGAATTGTTTAAAAAAGGGAACGTTTCGTCGTATTGTAAAGGTTTTCACATATGGATTATAAAATGTTTTTCCAGAAATTACAAGGCGAATGACGATGCAACCATACCAAATGCAACAGCCTTTTTCTTAATGATGTTTAGCTTTTTGAAAGAGTTACTATAAATAACGGAAAAATTGAATAATAAATAACAAATATATCACTTAGCATAAAAAAAGAAAAGAAACCCTTTCAGAATTTAGTTGGTGATGAAAGATTATTTCCCTTTTTCTAGTGATGCATCTTAAGCTTACCTTCTTTACAAAAGGATAACTATTATTTTTTTATAACCATGCATAGTAAATTACCGAAAAAAAAACGTCATTCTCTTATGGAATATCTAAAAAAACATGGGGAACTGAAATCCATCGCAAAAACATGTGGTGCTTCAGTTTTTTTCTATACATTTTATGGGGTTTTATGTTTTTATCATTTATAACATATCTTCGTAAAAGGATAAAAAAAGATAGAAATCTCCCCGACCAAAGTTTGCTTTCTATCCGTTCATAAGAACAATATGATAATAATAAATTTAGCTCATAAAATCAAGTTAAATCAACAATTGGAATCGATTCAGAGCTAAAGTGATGTATTCTCTTAATGATGATATTTATTTCAAAATGTAATGTAAAAAGAAGTGCTCTTCTTACTTCTAGATTTTTAGCACTTCTTCATTCATTACAATTTATGGGGAACTTTTTCCACCACGGTTTTTTATACCCCGTGTTTTTATACCCCATACTATTTCAGATTACCAATTCTAATAGGCCTATATTGTGAAAATCCCCCATCCATAAACAGACGTTTATTTCCGAGGGATTTTTTAATGAAACTCATGTTGAGATATGCAATACAGATTTTTATATCTTATGCTTGCTTATTTCTTTTCTTTCGATTAACAATTAACAGAATAGCTCCACCTGAAATAATCAGTAGTAATAATAGAGCAGTCGTGTTTGTTGAATCTCCAGTCTTAACATCGTCATCATTGGCAATGTTGCTGGTAGGTTTATTATCTGTCGTATGATTTCCATCATTTACAGATGGATTACTTGACGGACCATCTGTTGTTTCTCCACCATTGTTTGGCTTGTTGTCAGTTCCACCGGCATTTGGCTTATCCGTATTTTCACCGCCATTTGGTTTGTTATTATCATCGTTTGGTTTATCAGTATCATCACCATGATTTGGCTTGTCATCTGTTACATCACCATTTGGCTTATCCGTATTTTCACCGCCATTTGGTTTGTTATTGTCATCGTTTGGTTTATCAGTATCATCACCGTGATTTGGCTTGTCATCTGTTACGTCACCATTTGGCTTATCATTTTCTGCTTCAATCTTTTTTACAATCGCATAATAAGATGCTTCTGTTGTATTAAAGCTCAATTTACCATTCTTCTTTTCCGTTGACAATACTGTGACATTGCCATTTTTATCTATTGCGACAATACTTAATTCATCTTTTTCATTTCCTTTTGGTACACTAATAGAAGCTGCATTACCTTTACCTAAAGAAAGATGTTTATCATCAATTTTTAAATATAGATCATATGCTTGAACAACACTGTATTGCTTTTTAAATGTAGTATCTTTTATGTTATTCAGCAATGCTTTTAACTGACTTGCTGTAAATAAATCAGCATGTAGCTTGGTATTTGGTTTAAAGAGTCCTGTAACACTTACATTATTTGAGGTTAGCGTCTGTTTTGTAGGATTATCATTTACATCATCCTTTTTAACTTCTAACTGATCAATAGCAGCCAATAAACGACTATTTGCTTCATCTAATTCTGCTTGCGTTACTTCTTCTTTATTGAATGTTGCAATAGCTTTTTTATTTTCAGATGCTAAAGCTTTCCAGCTATCCTCGGTATACTTACTTGCTTCTAGAGCACTCACTTTATCCAGTGTAGCACGTAATCCAGAGCGATCCAATTTTTTCAAGCCTTTTATTGCATTTTTCAATGCGTCTACTTTTTCATTTACTTGTTTTTGTGTAACTTTCTCTGTATCATATACAGATTTTGCATCTTTTAATTTTGTTTGTAATGCTTTCCATGTTGTGCTATCATATTCATCTTTAACAAGATCTGCACACTGCTGTATGATATTCAATAATGCTGCTTTATCTACTTGTACACGACTTGCCTCAAAGACTTCCACAGCTTTCTTTAAATCAGCTGCAATTCCTTTGATTACATCTACATTTTTATTGGCATTTGCATAATCTGCTTCTGCTTTATCAATCGCCGTTTTTAAAGCAGTCTTTGCTTTTTCAGGAATTTGTCCATGAGCTTCGCCAACTTCAGCATTCTTATAAGCATCTTTTGCTAATGCTAAGTAAATATTGTACTGTTCATCGGCTTCTAAAGAAGCAATTACTTTTTCAGTTTCTTTCTTAAGCGCTGCTGCAGCTTCATCAATTTCCATTTGTGTGGACTTGTATTTTTCATATACTGCCATCGCTTTATCATATAATGCTTTTAGATCTGCTGTAACTGAGGTATCTTCAACTTTTTTCAACACGATCTCAGCATTAGAAATTTCTGTTAACAATGCATCACGTACGATATATACGACACCATCTTTATAGAATTTATTCATAGCAGCTTTGATTTTATTGATCCACTCATCTACACCAGCGGAATTTAAACCTTCCTCTTTTGCGGCTTCTGCTTTCGCAATAACATCTAACACAGCCTGTTTTGCTTCTTCTTTATAGCTACCATTCGTATTATCATAAGACTTAGAGTCTAATACATCCTTAACTTCTGCAATATATGCCATCAAAGGAACACTTGTATCCACTTTATATGCTCTAAATTCTTGGATGTCTAAACTATCACTTAGTACGGTTAAGCGCACTTTATCCATAAATGCTGTTTCTTTCAGCGAAATCATCAATGCCGGATTTGCATCATCATTGTCACTTCCATCATAAACAGTTGTCCATTTATCTGTCGTAGGGTTATGTGCCTCTATTAATACTTTTGGTGCATTTAATGCTTTTGTACTACTTGCTGTTAATAACTGGAAGATGTTTACATCTGCCGGCTTATCTAAAGCAATTGTAATGACCTCATCTTTTGCCGCAGTATAAAGTGTATCTGTTTTAGCATCCGCAATAACCTTTGCAGCATCAGGAGTTACTTTTGCTTTTAGCGCTACATTTTCTGGAGTTCCCATAAAGAACTCTGCCTCATACAGACGTTCTTCTGCTAAGTATGCATCACCCTTACCATTGTTACCAAGATGCTTAAAGATAATTTTTGTTGCACTTCTGTGTATTGGAACCTCAATTGTACGATTTTCAAGTAATTCGGTAGTAGAAGACTTATCTAATACCAACGTACGGTTGCCGTCATTATCTTCCGTATATACAACATATTTCAGACCAAGGCCAGCCTTTTCAAAAGTAAATTGTGCTTTATCTACATAATACAGATTACCAAGATTATAAACAATATCTTCATCTTTTGTTACTTTGTTGAAGGTATCTTTATCACCATCTACCGTATTTGCATAAGAATTTGTTACATTTTCAATTTTTCCATCACCAAAGATAACTTCATTACTGCTTTCTTCCTCATAGCCCATGACTTCTAATTCAGCAATATCGAACCATCCGTTCTTATTGGCAACTTTACCCATAAATTCAACTTCAACTTTATGAATACGCTTATTCACTTTGATGTTATATGGATGTTTGTCTGGAGTACTATCGTTTACGTCATCTGTTGTTACAGACAGTACTTTTTCTCTTGTATCACTGCCTTCTGGATACACATAGACATTGAAGAAATACCATTTTTCTTCGCCTTTTTCAAATGCTAGATTAATATCATCTACCATATAAGATTTACCTAAATCAACACCTGCTTTGATAGGATCTTTATCTAAAGTTCCTGTTCCATCCCAGATTGGTCCATATACATCCCCATCAAATACCCATAAAGTATCAAGGTTTCCATCAATCATATTTTGTACATTACGACCATATTGTGTTGTATCTGCATAAGCTGTCTTATTTAAAGCTAAATTAACTTTTCCACCGGTTACTTCATCCTTTGTTGAAAGAACCTTAAGTTCTGATAATGCCGGAGAAGCTGCGGAGAATTCACCTTTGCCATTACGGCCAAGATAATTTACATTGACTTTTTTGATTTTCTTATTTACCGGAATCTTAAAATAACGCGTGGTTAATGCTTCCGCATTGTCACTCATATCTAATACAACTTCTTCACTATCATCTTCTAGAATGACACTTACCGTAAATTTATAAGGCAATCCTGCTTTTTCTAAATAAAGCTCAATGAATTCAGCAGAGCCAATGCCTTCTAAATCAACACTTAATGTACAAGGATACATGTCACTTTCTGAACCAGACCATCCCGTTTTCCACAGATTTTCCGTATTCTCATCAGTTACATATTCCAAGGAAGCATCTTCTGCAGTGGCAATTGTTGATGTTGCCGGTTTACCTTTCGCAATATTGTAATATGTCTGTAAATCCTTCTGTGTACCGTAAATGCTAATTTCTGCAAGTGTTACTGGTTTTAAAGAATCTTTTGTGGTAATGGTGAAACGCATTTGCGTAGCTACTTTTTCAACTTTGAAATTTGTATTGGAACCAAGATTTTCATTTGTAGCTTCTGCTATGGTTTCCCACTCATTTGTTTCTGCATTTAAGAATTCAATCTTATAATCGTTAGGATAGTTACCAGCGGCCTGCTTCATACCAAGATCCATATCCGTGATATCGTAAGTACCTTGTAAATCTAATGTCAGTACATGTGGACCATCACCTTTTGCTACCCATTCACTACCATAGTTGCCATCTGTAATATCTTTTAATTCACCGGACACAGCTGTCGAATTTGATGTAAATACCTTACCAAGTGCGATATTTACCTTATCCTCTGTTGTTGTACCCTCTTCTTCTAGTTTTGCTACTGTATAGTTATCAGCTACCTTTTGAGCATTTGTTTTCAGTTTACTATAATCTGCCTTATCCGCATAACTATAGCCATCATCAGATTTCAAATTCGCCCAATGCCAGCCATATAAGAACCAACCTGCATCCTCAATTGCCTTATTTTCAGGATCCTTATCTTTACCATCTAATTCCGCTTGACGATTTTCGATCCAGATTTTCCAACGTTTACCATAGAAATCTTTTGTTAAACCATTCCATTTACGGTTGGAGTAATCATTCAGATTATTTAAGGAGCTGCGTTCGCCAGACCATGTTGTGACCATTGCACGTGCATTAAATTCAAACAGATCCTTTGTCCAATCATCCCCATCACTCATCATATTTCGAGCATCATTGATCCAGTTTCCTACCATAAATTCTTCGCTAGAACCTAATATTTCATCAGAAAGATCAATTATTTCTAGGAATTTCTTTGAGTATTTACGGAAATCATCTGCATTGGATTCATTTTTTGCCTTTACCATTAAAGAGTGATATTCAATTGCTACATTACATAATACCTGATCCGCTACATCTGCTAAATCATAGCGATAAGCTGGAGAGGCTTTAAAGTCATCATAGTTATCAATCAGCAATTGCAGAGCTTTTTCAAATTCTTTCTTATCATAAGTAATATTGCTATGTCCCCATGTAGATGCAGAACGGAAGCTATCTCTTGGAGTTGCATTGATAATCGTTTCTGCAGCCCCTTGATAAGACTCTTGTTTTGCTCCATAAGCAGTTTCATTTAGAATCTTCCAAGCTTCTTGCAGCTTTTCACTTGTTCCACCTGCACGACGTTGTGCATATTTAGCAATCCATGCATCTTCATCAATTGGATCTTTTGTCCAAGTCATATCAAATAATAACTCATAAGCAACCGGACTATTTTCTAAAGCTTCCGGCGTGATGCCGATACCTTTCATGTATTTTGATTCATTCATAGCGATAGCAGGATTTTTAGCAACATTTGGAAGATTTCCATCCATTCCCATACGACCGCCGAAGTTATGCAGCATACACCATAACCAAGGTGTTTCACTGTTTTCCATTACCCCATTCTGTGGGTTTAAGTCGGTCTGCAAATCCAGTGCCAATGCCTGAGAAGGCTTCAGAAGACCGCTTAGTTTTGTCGCATCTAGATTGCCTTGCCATTGCTGCATGACCCATACAGCTTTTTCGTTTGCTTTTAACATCTCAGTTTGCACTTGTTTAAAGGTTTCTGCAAAATCCAAGCCGGATGGATTTCCGCCTTCATGGAAAGGATCGGTTGCATAATAATTTGTTACATTTCCAAATACATTTTTCTGTGCATCATAGAAATCTTTCGCTACTTGTGGATATAAATTTTCTTTACCCTTAGCTGCATCATTTTCTGTAATATATGGCTGAATGATAGAAGGACGTGTATAGCCTACCCAATCTTTCATTTCCGTAATTAAAGCAGTTGGTTGTTTTTTATCGAAATTATCTGGAACCTGTCCAGAGAATCCCTGAACAACAGGAGAAATGCCATAAGTTTGCATACGATCATGCATTTTTCTAGCTAATTCTGTACGTTGCTCAAACCAATTATCAGGTAATGGTCCACCATAGCTATATAAGTTTTGCATGTAGAACCAAGCAAAATATGCAGGACCACATATATATTCTTTTACTTCTTCATCACTATAGCCCCATTTATTCAAAGTTTGACGAAGTACTTCTTCCTGCCCCACGATGTCCAGCATCAAATTTACACCGTTCATAGCAGCCCAGTCAATAAATTCTTCATACTGATCCCAATTCCAGAAAGACATGGTATAGGAATATGTACAGAAGTTCAAAGCGTAACGATATTCATACTGTGTATCCTTTACGATTTTCTTTCCGACAGGAACAATCCCCTTCTTCATTTCCGTATTGCTGTCAAATAATGGATTATAATCCACCATAGCATAGTTCTTTAGATAATAATTGAAGCCACTAGCTAATGAAATACCGTTATTTCCACGTACAATAATGGTATTGTTACCACCATCTTCAATTTCAAAGACATCTCTGCCATTCATCTTAGAACGTAATTCAAATTTGAAAGAAGATTGCCATTTAGAACCTATTACACGGCCTACTAAAGCACTTGCTTCATTTAACACCTTTTGATTTGCATAAGTTTCATCACTTTCAAATTTATCCCATTCTTTTTGCCAACTGCTGCCTTCCCAATTACTTGTTTTGATAGCCGCTGGCTTTTGCACGGTGTCATTTACCTTTGTTCCATATACCTCAATCTCTGCCAGATTTGTTTGGTAGCCTTTTGAGTTATATGCCATATTTAAACGTAAATAGGATGCACGCTTGTTTACATTATGCGTATCTCCCTGTGCCGTTGCCACATTGCTGTCTGTCTTAGAAATAATCTTATCAAAGTTCGTTCCATCTACAGAAGCATATACGTAATAGTTACTGTAAGAATCATCTACATTGGTAAAAATCTTAATTTGTGAGAGATCATATGTTCCATCAAGCTTAATATCAATATAGCGATAGTGATCACGCATTCTGCTTTTCCACTGCTCTTCCATCGTGCTGCCTTCTCCATTCGCGGACATTGATTTCCAACTGGTGCTCTTAGATCCATCAACGATGTTAGAAACTGGATGAGCGGATGCCTGTCCCATAGCAGTTACAGAATTTGCATCAATCGCTATCTTAGATGCTGCTGCAATTTTAACAGGAAGATTTGTAAAAACTCCTGCCGTCATGCAGGCAGCCAAAAACAATTTGAATACCTTTTTCATAGTTTCCTCCTCTTTACCTTTCACTGTTTTTATTATAATCTTGCATAGATTGTAAAATATTGCTAAAGATAATAAAATATTGCTACTCCTTTAAGAAAAGTCATATAAAGATACAAAAAAATAGTTGGCACAAAAGGGCCAACTAAAAGTTCTTATCTCTATAAATAAATAAGCAGTAATTTACATCATTCAATGAACATATCTCGATATTCAATCGGTGTGATACCGACATTTTTCTTAAAAGTTTTCGCAAAGTAACTGGAGCTTTGAAATCCTATCTGTGCTGCCACTTCTTTTGCCATAGCCCCATCTTTCAGCAACTGCTTTGCTTTCGCAATCCGAAATTCATTCACAATATCTGTAAAGGTTTTCCCCACCTGTTTATTTAATAGTTTGCTGATATAAAATGGTGTTACCTTTAATTGGGTAGCCACATCATTAAGGCTAATTGCTTTATTATAGTTATTTTCTATGTATTCTAAAGCCTGTCGTACTAAATAGCTGTTATTTTGATAAAGCAAGTTTTTCACACAATTGCGAATCATTGCTATCGCATAGACAAGATTAATTTCTAAATTATAATATTTATCTGTATCATTTATTTTACGTATTTCAACATCTTTCTTATCGATATAAATATCATGTAGTTTTTGTTCAGCTTCTAAAACACCAACGATAAATTCAGCAACCTGTTCGTTGATCTGCCTAGCTGGAAAACTATGAAGATAAGAAGCATAATCATGTAGTATGGATTTAATTTTTTCATCATCGTGCTGCTCGATTGCCGGCAACATTTTTTTGATCCACTGCGTACTATCTGCCTGAAGCTCACGCTGTACCATTTCCTTATTACGAAGTGTAAACTCGCTCTTTTTCATATGTGTTAATTGTTGAAGTGCATGACAATAGGAATGATATAGGCCTTCAAGATGATCTTTCAATGTACCAAGGCCAATCGGATAATCGAAAAACTGATATTTTTCCATCAAATCAGCAATCTGCTTTAAATTTTCTTCTGTAATATTTTGATAGGACAGCAAAAATAAAATCAATTGTGCATTACGATATCCCAGCAGACAAAACAAACCTAAATCACCAATCTGATTGGTTAAGGTTTCCTGCTTGCTTTTTGCTAGACGAATACCATCAATCACGATACATAAACCGTTTTTTACTGACATATGCAATAAATTCAAAGTTTTCTGGATAACTAGCTCACTTTGGTTAGATAAAATCTGCTGCACACATTCATTTTCTAAAGATGAACGCATATTATCCACCTTTTTCAATAGCTCACTCGTTTCATAATAGCGGCTTTTTTCACTTTTTAAGCGGTCCAGCACCTTTGCTACACTATGGATGATCATTTGCGGTGTTGATGGTTTTAATAAGAAGTCTTCTACTCCTAAACGTATTGCCTCTTGCGCATATGAAAAATAATCATAAGAGGTTAAGATGATGAAACTTACATTTTTCTGTGAAATATTTTTGATGATTCTTGCACATTCTAAACCACTGTAAACCGGCATATTAATATCTAAAATAACGATATCCGGTTCATAGCGCTGATATAGATCAATCGCTTCTTGTCCATCCTTAGCACTGTATATTTCACCAATTTCCAGAATCGAGTCTTTTAAAATAGAAACCAGTGAGTTTCTTTCAATTTCTTCATCTTCCGCTATCAATATCTGAAACATATGCTTCCTCCTCATCTTTTATATGGATTTGAATTATCAATTCAAAACCGCAGTCTTCATCACTATTTATTGAAATTGAGGCATTATTTCCACAAACCATCTCAACTCTTCTCACCACGTTATATAGACCAAAATGATTTTCACCATCATATTTCTTATAGTCGTTTAAAATTAACTCTTCTAATTCTACTGGATTCATACCGGTACCATTATCAGAGACCGACAGCAAGATATCTTCATCTGTATATGAGGCACTCACTAAAATCTCGCCACCGTTTTTACAATCTTTTAATCCATGCTTTAAAGCATTTTCAACAAGTGGCTGTAAAATCATACCTGGGATTGCAATATTCGGTATGCCTTCTTGCACCTCTAGCTTGAATTGCACACGTTCACCAAGGCGTTTCTGTTGAATTTCCATGTAATTGGCAACCGACACTAATTCGCTTTGTAAATCACTCAGCCGATTTTGTTTATCTAATCCATAACGTAATAAACGACTCGTCCGCTCTATCATTTCAGCAGCATTATCCGCATTCTCACTCAATGCTAGTTTGTAAATCATATTTAAGGTGTTAAACAGAAAATGTGGATTAATCTGATTTTGTAACATACGCAATTCACTTTGGGCTAACTGTTCATCTTTGCGTAAATTTTCATTTTCTGTTTCTAATAAGCGATGTTGAAGCTCTGCTTTTTCTTTTGTACTTGCAATTTCATTTTGCACTGAAATAGCCATTTCATTTAAGGCGATGCAAAGTGATTCCATTTCCTTCCCTGTGCTTGAAATATCACTTAGATCATATTCACCTTTTTTTACCTTGTTAATATTTTGCAAAATTACGTATAATGGTTTAATAAAAGATACGCTCATAAAAAAGCCAAAATAGAACAACCAGCATAAGACAATGAGCAGTAAAATGATCGTTCCTACAAAAGTCACATGTTGATTTGCATCCATCTGGGTCTTTTGTAAGGTCATCTCGTTGGTAATCACATTATAAAAGCGATCTGACGTTCTAGCGATTAAATCATGAGAATGTAGTAAAGCATTATAAACTGCTGTATAATTCCCTTTATCATTTTGATATTCATGAATCGTGTTTTGACATTCTTCATCATAAAACCTTGTCATGTTTTCTAATAAATCAAAGCGCCAGCTTTCATCGGATACAAAGTCATCTTGTAAGCCATGAATATAGGTAGTAGCTCTTTGCATTTCCTCTTTATATTTTTGCAATGCCTTATTCTGTTCTGTATATAAATAATCTTTAATATCACTGGTTGCCGCATCTATATGATTATAATAACTATTTAACTGACGATAAGCAGAAAGGGCTTTATCATACTGTTTCATCGTATGATAGTTGATCATGTTGGAGGCAATCATCATCGTGCTTACCAAAAGGAACATGACAGCTGCGGTTATATTGATTCTGCGCTTTAAGCTCCATGTCTTCATTTTGATATAAGCTCCTTTTTATAGGTTTCCACATTATTTGCAGTTACTAAAATAAGCTTTGCATAATGTATGGAAGATACACTCTGTTGTTTGTTTTTTATTTTTTCATACAGCATTTCAACACTTTGGTAGCCATAATCATAAAAAGACACAACAATACTGCCATTGATTTTTTTCTCTTTAATAAGCTGTATGGTTTCATCCATTTCATCTACCCCATATATTAACATTTGTTCCCGTATGTTATATTTTGTAGCAGCTTCATAACAGCTGCTTGCAGATTCTCCTGCAAAATTAATAGCTACATTGATATCCTGATGTTCTTCCATAACACTGTCCCATTCTTTTTTTGCCCGGACATTATCTGATTTTGATTCACTAATAGATACAATGCGATAACCCCCTGCATGTTGTGCAAAAATCGTTTCAACCTGTGCTATTTGCTGCTTCGCGATATTAAAATTTTTTTCAGCTACTTGAATAGCAATTTTTAATGGTGCTTGTTTCCCAAACTGCTTTTCTACATCAGCTAGCAGTAAAGTAGCTTGTTTTTTGAAATCTTTACCAATATAACCAAATCGTTTAGAGCTTGGCATATCACTATCTACCAACATCACCGGTATTTGCTTCTTATCTGCTTTCTTCAAGAGCTTATCACTAACAACCCCTTGTGTAATAATTGCATCCGCTTTTTGCATAATGCCTGTTTCTATTACTTGATTCATCTCTTCCGTGTCAATTGTCGTTGGTCCTTCCCAATCACAATGCAGCTGATAGACATTACACGCATCACGGAAACCTTTTTCCGCTTCTAGCCAAATTTTATGTTCTTTTAATGGGGTAGCAAACAAAAAATAGTATCGGTTTTCTTCCCTTTGTTTTTCAGTTGAGCAGCCACCAACACAAAGCAGCATGCACAAAAGCAGTAGTTTCTTCATCGTCGTTTCCCTTTCCTCTATGATAAACTGCAGATAGAAAGTATCCTTATTTAAAGAATTATACTTTATTACACAGTTAATTTCAACTTGAAACCAACTGTTTTTTTATACATTGAAAGAAAATAACCTGAAAAAAAGCAGGGTTTTAGACTTTCATCAGATTGTATTATAAAGTACTATTTTACGAACATCCTGACGTATTATCAAAATAATCATACCATCAACATTAGCTAGCCTTTTCTTTACTTATTAAGACTTTTAAAACCGTCGTAATTAAACAAAATCAAGCAAAGTATCTTAGTACGTTGATTATAAGTTATTAAATCGAGTAGGGTGAAATAAATCACCCTCTCACACCACCGTACGTACGGTTCCGTATACGGCGGTTCGTTTTAATTTCAAAGCGTGTCTCTCTATATAGTAATCTAAACAACTGACTAGTCCTTTTTGGGCTAGTTTTTCTTTTGATATTGCTCTTACCACACATGTTTTGGTTACTACCCATTGATAATGGTCTCCCATATACGATGTCTGTCTTGCTCTATCTTTTCTAATCCCAAGCTTTTGTAATCCCCACTGTCGCTTGCTGGGTACTTTCCACTGTTTCCATATGATTGCTCGCAGTCTTGTACGAAGATGTTCATCTATCTTTGTCATATGTGTTTTCATATTATATATAGAATAATAGTTTATCCATCCTCGTATTACTTGGTTCAGTCGTCTTATTCTTTCTTTTAAAGCCATTGCGTGCTTTCTGATTGTTAGCTGTTTTAGTTTCCTTTCCTCGTTACTTATCTGATTTACGCCATTAGGTTACGGTTATCTTTTGGACTTTGATGCTTCATGCCATCTCATCCGCTAATGCCGCCTTATTATCAGCCGTCTGAATTTAATGTTCAGACTTCCTGTCCGTTAAGCCACGATTTCGCTATTGCTTCCTCTCTCCCATACCTCACGATATGAAACTTGCAAGTCGCTCTTGGGTTCGTCGATAACTACGCCCCGAGGGATTTTCACCCTAGATATGTGGCATGCCTGCCACACAACAAAAAAGATGGTCTATCCCATCTTCATCACTTTGTTATTCTAGTTTATCATTCTGTTTTGCATAAGCTTTGTTAACATGTAGCCTCCTGTAAGGCTTCTTGCATTTCTTCTTGCAATATCGTACAAAGTCCTTCTGCTTTTTCCTTGCGATATTCTTCATAGCTTCTTGCTTTTAAAAACTTAACCTGAAATGTTGCCCCATGTAATAAGACATGCTTAAAGTCATAAGAGTTTACCAATACCATAGGAATAATGGTGGCTTTTGCCATGAAGGCTGGTTGTAAAGAACCGGCTTGTAGCTCTAGCAGTTTGCCATCTCTTGCACGCGTGCCTTCCGGAAAGATCAGCAGATTACGACCGCTTTTTAATTGTCTGGCACTTTCTCTTAACATGTGGATAGCACTGGCACGATCTTCACGATCAAAATAGATTAATTCCAATGTCTTTGCCCAATTTGCCACATAAGGGAGCTTTTCATTTTCTTTTTTTGATATGAATGTAAAAGGTGTTGTAATGATTGACATCTGTAACAGCATGTCGAATGCACTTTGATGATTTGATACAAACAGCAAGGGTCCTTCTTGAGGTATGGCCCCCTGTGCATCAATACAAACACGGCAATGGAATGCTTTGATGATCCGTTTTGACCACTTTTTCATATGGGCATAGCGTTCTTCAAAGGGCTTCTTACGCACCAGAAAGGCATCTAACCAAGATGCAGGTACCAGATATAGCATACGTAAACAACCTAATATAAACATCAATCATCAATCTCCTTAGACTCCACGATGGCATAGGCAATCGCATACGCCTTTTCATGGGCGATGGAAACTTGTATAGCATATTCTTCCATCGTACAATAAGGCGCACCATCGTCATCACTTAAAATTTCAATATCACAAAGTGTGCAGGCATGTATTGCGTGAATTGCTTTATAGATAGCTTCTTTAGCGGCAAAGCGCCCGGCAACCCACTCTGCCTTACGTAAGAAAGGCATATCTTCACAGCATGCCTGTTCTTTGGGTGTTAAAATACGTTTTACATGATCCTTTTGTAAAGCCACTTCAATACGTTTGATTTCTACTATGTCACAACCAATCCCTAAGATCATAAGTTACGCTCCTTATAGATATTTGACAAGGAGATTTCTTCACTGCACAAAATACGTGTAGTCTGTGCAGTGCAGATGCGTAAACCGCCCTCACTTGTTACTTCCTTTACCTCCCATAATACATCATCCAACCATATTTTTCTACCTTTTAATACATGATAGTTCTGGTAGGTTTGCAAAAGGGTTTCTAAAGGAAGCTGTCTGCATCTTTCACACTGGGTTAAAACAGCCTGCAGCAGTTCTTCTTTATCTACAGCAACATAGCCTGCTTTATCTGCCAGCTCGCCTTTTTTTTGTGTAACATTGATACCAATGCCAACGATCATGGCGGCTTTTTGACTGCCTTCATACACTGTTTCAATTAAGATACCACAAACTTTTTTACCATTTAGTAAGATATCGTTAGGCCATTTGATCATTGCTTGCATGCCAAAGCTTTCCAACGCCTTGACAAGTGCTAAAGGAAAAATGATAGGGTAAGGAAAAGCTTGTTTATAAAGAATAGAAAAGGTCAGATCTTCATTGCTTTCCCATGTTCGCTCAAAACGTCCTCTTCCTTTTGTCTGCTGTTTGGCAAGGATGACACTGCCATCCATTTGCGATGCATAGTTGCGTTTCAGCCAATCATTCGTACTGTCCAGCTTATCAAAACGCTGTAACTGATAATCATGCTTCATCGAGGGCAAACATCAGTTCTCCACTGACTGCAACTTCATCATCAACGGTTGCCACAGCATTCACAAAGACGATTCCCATGCGCTCTTTCGTGACTTCACAAGTCAAGGTCAGCTTGTCCCCGGGAATAACCTGACGTTTAAAGCGTGCTTTGTTGATACCGGCAAATAAACCAATTTTTCCTTTATTCTCTTCCTTGCTTAACAACATCACCGCCACGGTTTGTGCTAAAGCCTCCAGCATCAGTACCCCGGGCATAATGTGCTTCTGGGGAAAGTGTCCTAGAAATTGCATCTCATTTGCGCTGATGCATTTACTTCCTACAACTTTATTTCCCTCAATGCTCTCAATGCGATCCACCAGTAGAAAAGGATAACGGTGGGGAATGATCTTTTGGATATCGTTGCTATTGTATAACATATTTATTCCTCCCACTTTCGAATGATAATGCTGGCATTATGACCGCCAAATCCTAAGGAATTAGACATTGCCACATGCACAGGTGTATGCAGGCCTTCATTGACCACCAGATTCAAGTCACAAGCTTCATCCTTATGCTGGTAATTAATCGTTGCCGGCACAAAGTCGTTTTGTACTGCCAATGTGGAAATAATAGCTTCTAAAGCACCGCTGGCACCTAATAAATGACCGCTCATTGATTTGGTGCTGGATACATATGGCTTCATAGCATCCTTACCAAAAGCTTTCTTTACTGCCAGTGTTTCACTGGAATCATTCAGCGGTGTACTAGTACCATGGGCATTGATATAATCAACATCTTGCATTTGCAAAGCGGCATCTTTTACTGCCATCTGCATAGCTTTTGCGGCACTGCTGCCATCGGCCAATGGAGCCGTGATATGATTGGCATCACAAGTACTTCCATATCCTACGATTTCACCATAGATGTTTGCTTTACGGGCAAGGGCGTGTTCCAATTCTTCTAAAATCAGCACACCGGCACCTTCTCCCATTACAAAGCCTTTACGCTGCGCATCAAATGGAATGCTGGCACGCATTGGATCTTCCCCCTCGTGTAAGGCACGCATAGAGGCAAAGCCTGCCATGGCAACCGGTGTAATACTCGCTTCACTTCCTCCGGCTGCGATGATATCTTCATAGCCATCACGAATACGATGGAAGGCTTCTCCGATAGCATTGGTACTCGCTGCACAAGCTGTTACCACACTGGAAACATTCCCTTTCGCTCCCAGATCAATTGCTACACTTCCCGGTGCCAGATTAATCAATGCCATTGGGATAAAATAAGGAGAAACGCGACTAGGTCCGCGATCTTTCAAAGTTGTGCTTGCACCTTCAATCGTTGCAATACCACCAATACCACTTCCTAGGATTACCCCAAAGGCATCGGCCTTGATCGTATCTTCAGACAAACCGCTGTCAGCATATGCCTGTTTCGCGGCGATACGCGCAAACTGGGTAAAACGATCATTAAACTTCAATTCACGTTTTGTGAAATATTGTTCCATATCTAAATCTTTGACTTCACCTGCAAGTTTCGCACGAAACTCACTTGTATCAAAATGGGTAACCTTTCCAATGCCACAACGGCCTTCCTGCAAAGCATCCCATACTTCTTCTACGTTATTTCCAATTGGGCTTACAACACCCATTCCGGTTATGACAACTCTTCTTTTCATTTACATCACCATCCCGCCATCAACTGCGATGACTTGTCCTGTTATATAATCACTATCTTCACTGCATAAAAACTTCACGACGTTGGCAACATCCTGCACACTGCCGAATTTTTTCATCGGTATATTGTTTTTGGCATTCGCCTGTACGTCTTCACTTAATGTATCGGTCATCGCTGTCTGGATAAACCCAGGGGCTACAGCATTGACATTGATGCCTCTAGGTGCCAGCTCTTTTGCTACCGCTTTGGTCATCGCAATAACACCGCCTTTACTAGCCGCATAATTGACCTGACCGATATTGCCGCATAAACCGACAACACTTGCCATATTGACGATCTTGCCATGACGCTGTTTCATCATGATCCTTGCCACATGGCGGATACAGTTATACGTTCCTTTTAGATTAATGCGAATGACATCATCAAATTCTTCTTCACGCATTCTTAATAATAAATTATCTTTCGTGATGCCGGCATTATTCACAACGACATCCAGATGTCCATATTCTTTCACGATGGTATCCATCATTTCCTTAACATCCTGTTCATTGGCAACATCACATTGCATCATCTTATGTTTGCCGCTTGGATCAAGCTTGGCTAAGACTGCTTTTGCGCCTGCTTCACTGTTGGCATAATTGATGATGACATCGTATTCCTTTGATAAGGTGATAGCGATAGCTTCTCCGATACCGCGGGAAGCACCGCTGATAAATGCTGTTTTTCTTTCCATATGACTATCCTTTCAATGCATTAAGGCATTCCTTCAAGCTTGCCTCATCTTCGACATGCAAGATTTTTACGTCATGCCCTTTGCAACATTTTTTCACAAAACCACTGACAGCTTTTCCCGGACCAACTTCAATAAAGGTATCTACACCATCTTCCAGCATATGTTCAATCGTCTGCGTAAAATAGACAGAATGTGCAATTTGTTTACTTAAGATTGTGTTCAGATCGGTCTTCTCTGGTTTTCCCGATATATTGTGATACACTGGAATGGATGGCTGTTTAATATTGTATTGTGCTAAGACCTTACGCAACTCTTTAGCCGCATCTAGTAATAAGGAAGAATGAAACGCCCCGCTGACCTGTAAAGGAATCACGCGTCTTGCTCCCAATTCTAAGCATCGCTTACTTGCTGCTTCAACGGCAGCTTTATGCCCGGTGATTACGATTTGTCCCGGACAATTATAATTGGCAATTTCACATACGCCCAACGCCTTAACTTCTTCACAAGCCTGTAAGATTTTCGCTTCTTCTAACATCAGAATAGCCGCCATAC
This sequence comes from Longicatena sp. 210702-DFI.1.196, assembly GCF_020563125.1. Taxonomy (NCBI): domain Bacteria; kingdom Bacillati; phylum Bacillota; class Erysipelotrichia; order Erysipelotrichales; family Erysipelotrichaceae; genus Longicatena; species Longicatena sp. 210702-DFI.1.196. The sequence continues at coordinate 45,005 of NZ_JAJCPX010000002.1, forward strand.
TGCTGATTCCTGAAGGCAGTGCATTGGCCATGATCTTGCCTCGCTGAGCAACGATCTTCGTACCATCTTCAATTGAGAAAGCATTCGCATAACATAAGGCACTGTATTCTCCCAATGATAAGCCAGCGCACACATCTGCTTCAACGCCAAAAGAACGTAGCAGCGTTGCACAAGCCATGCTGTGTAAGAAGATTGCAGGCTGAGCATATTGTGTATCATCCAAAGTTTCCTTTGGACCTTCAAAACAAAGTTGTTTCACATCGAAATCTAAAGTACTGCTGTCAAAGATGGCTCTGACGATAGCGTAGTTGTCATATAAATCTTTTCCCATGCCGGGATGCTGAGCACCCTGACCAGAGAATAAAAAGGCTGTTTTCATGAATGTCCTCCTTACGTATATGATGGCATGCATCTGCTTAGAATGCAGATGATACGCTCATAACTCATTCGTATATAAATGAACCTAAATAAAAGCTGCTTTTAGTTCATCCATCAATTGTTTTACTGTGACGATTTCCGTAATACGCCACGCATTGGCTCCTGCAAATACTAAGCCCTGTTCTACCTCACCATGTACGGCATGAATCAATGCCTCACTGATACAATATGGCGTTGTTGCCGGTTTACATGGCAACATACAGCCAATACAATGGGATGGCGCTATACGCTTTTCTTTTACCTGACGCATAAAATCCGTCATCACCGCTCTTCCCGGTAATCCAGCAGGACTTTTCACCAGTTCGATATCTTCCTTTTGGGCTTGCACAATCACTTCTTTAAAAGCAGGCGATGCATCACATTCCTGTGTGGCGATAAAACGCGTGCCCATTTGTACACCGGCAGCTCCTAAATCACAAAAGTGGCGGATATCTTGCGCATCATAAATGCCCCCTGCTACAAAAATCGGTACCTGTCGCTGATAGCGTTCTTCAAATTCAGGAAGAAGGGCTTTTACATCGGCTAAGATTTTTTCTAAAGGCTCTGCCTTATTTGTGATAAGATCTTCTTTCTTAAAGCCCAAATGACCTCCTGCTAAAGAACCTTCAATGACGATAAAATCAGGCAGGCGATGATGATGGCGATCCCAGGTCTTCAAAATCAGCTTTGCCGCTCTGCCACTGGATACGATTGGTGCTAGTAAAATATCCGCATCCTTAACAATGGCTGGCAAATGCATTGGCAGTCCTGCTCCGGAAATAATGGCATCCGCTTGAGCATCAACGGCAGCTTTCACATAAAACTCATAATCTTTACTTGCCACCATGATATTTACACCACATAAGCCCTTTCCCTGTGCCCATTCTTTTGCCTTTGCAATTTCTTCATGCATGGCTTGAATATTACAGATCATGCTGTTTTCCCAGAAATCCGGTTTACGATATCCCGGGTGTGCTGCACTGATAACCCCCATGCCGTCTTCCTTCATCACAGCACCGGCTAAGGAAGATAGTGAAATACCAACTCCCATACCACCTTGTATCACAGGTACTTCTAAGCTTTTTCCATTATGGAAAAGAATCCTATTCTGCATAAATTAATCCCTTTACTTTTTCGTTTAATGTAATGATTTCTTCCTGACTTTCCTGGATCAAGGAAGCGAAAATGTCTTTGAGTGGACGAATTTCCTTACACATACCGGCAACCTGTCCCATCATGACAGAACCATGCTTCACATCACCATCAAATACGGCTTTTCGCAAACCGCCTAAGGTCAGTTTTTCCAATTCTTCCTTTGGCGCATTTTCATGTTCCAGCTTCAGATATTGGATCGCCATCTGGTTTTTCAAGATACGTACCGGTGCCCCCGCATTACGCCCGGTCACGACACTATCCAGATCCTTTGCCCGCAGCACCGCTTTTTTATAATTTTCATGAATTGGACATTCTTCACTCACCAATAAACAGGTACCTACCTGTACGCCGACTGCCCCTAAGCTTAGCGCTGCATTCAATTGTTTCCCACTGGCAATACCACCAGCTGCAATTACTGGAATAGATACAGCATTTACGACCTGTGGTACTAATGACATTGTCGTGGTTTCACCAACATGACCACCACTTTCGCCACCTTCTGCGATCAGTCCATCAACACCGCTTTTTGCTAAACGGCGTGCTAAAGCCACACTGGCAACAACAGGAAAGACTTTACAGCCACTTGCTTTTAATCCTTCGATATAAGGTCCGGGATTTCCCGCACCGGTTGTCACAACAGCAACCTTTTCTTCAATGATCACCTGCATGATTGCCTCCGTATGCGGATTCATCAGCATTACATTGACCCCAAAGGGTTGCTTTGTCAATTGTTTGCATTTCTTGATAGCAGCTCTTGTCTGCACCTCATCCATCGCACCGGTGGCAATGATGCCTAAACCACCGCAATTGGATACCGCAGCCGCAAATTCTGCTGTCGCGATATTGGCCATCGCTCCTTGAAAGATCGGATAGCGAATACCTAAGAGTTCATTGATTAACATGATTGTTCTCCTTTTGTTCCTGATACATCGTATCATTGCGAACCTTTTCTATAACTCAATATAAGCTCCGGCCCAAGTAAAACCTGCACCAAAGCCACTTAATACTAATTTCATCCCTTCATTTAACAGACCTTTTTCCTTCATTTCCCCAAGGGCTAAAGGAATGCTGGCTGCAGATGTATTCCCATACTCCGCAATATTCATATAAACATGAGCCATATCAATATGACAGCGACGACACACATTCGCAATAATACGCGAATTGGCCTGATGAGGAATGATCCAATCGATTTCCTCCATCTTAACACCAGCCTGTTGCAATACAGCTTCCATGCTTTCTTGCATGGCCTTTACGGCAAAGCGAAAGGTTTCACTGCCATTCATGCGGACAAGGGATGGTGTATATATCTGTTTTTCAAATAATTTACGAGGAAGTGGAGCATCACTGTGAATAATGCCTTGCTCATCCCCCATGCTGCGCGCATAGTGAAACATTCGACAAGCGGTATCTTCCTGCTTTAAGACCATGGCTCCTGCCCCATCCGCAAAGATAATACAAGTAGCGCGATCTTCCCAATCCAATTGTTTACTGATAACCTCTGCACCAATGATCAAAGCACATTTTGCCTGATTCATCGCTAATAAGCTGTGTGCCGTCTGTAAGGCATAGAGAAAGCCAGAACATGCTGCATTAATATCAAACGCCATGACCGCCTGCTCCTTCATCCCAAGTTTGGATTGAATCAGACAAGCAGTGCTTGGTGTCGTTTTATCCGGCGTAAAGGTCGCCGTAATAATCAGATCAATCTCTTTCGGATCTATTTGCGCATCCTGCAAGGCCATTTTCGCGGCTCTCACACCTAAATCACTCGTATTTTCATCCTCTGAAATATAGCGGCTTTCAATACCTGTACGTGTCTGTATCCATTCATGATTTGTATCAACATAAGTTGATAGCTCATCATTGGTTACCTTCCGTTTGGCTTTGGCATAGCCAAGCCCTTTTACTTTACATCCCTTCATAGGATTGTCCCATCCTTCTGAATTTCTCATATCGTTCACTTAACAGTGTTTTTTCTTTCTTTTTCATTAAACGCTCCAACTGTTTCAGCAATTCTTCATCCAATTGGGCAATAACATAATCTAAATCATGATGAGCACCGCCCAAAGGTTCTTTGATGATCGTATCGATTACACCCTTACGTTTTAAATCCTGTGCTCGTAATTCCATAACTTTGGCTGCTTCTGCTGCCCGCTTTTCATCTTTCCACAAAATGCTGGCAAACCCTTCCGGAGATAGTACCGAATAAATCGCGTGTTCCAACATCATGATCTGATCCGCAACACTGAAAGCCAAAGCACCACCACTGCCTCCTTCACTTAAGACAACGGCAATAACGGGAGTTTTCAGATCGGCAAATACTTGCAGACATTGCGCAATAGCTTCTGCCTGTCCGCGTTCTTCCGCTCCTTTTCCCGGATAAGCACCACTGGTATCCACCAGCGTAATGATCGGGCGATGAAATTTTTCGGCCTGTTTTGCCAGACGCAAGGCCTTACGATACCCTTCCGGCTGCAGCATTCCAAAATTACGCTTCATATTTTCTTCCAGCGTTTTTCCCTTGCTTTGTGCCAAGACCGTTACCGGAATCCCATGAAAACTTGCCAAGCCCCCTTGACAGGCACCATCATCTCCATAGAAACGATCGCCATGCAATTCCATAAAATCATCAAACAGCCTGGCGATATAATCACTCGCTTTGGGCCGTTTGGGATGTCTAGCCAGATATACACTATCCCAGGCATCCATATGTGTATACGCCGTTTGGCGTATTTCTTCTATTTGTTTTACAATCGCCTCTTTTTGCAAGATATCCTCGCTTTCTAAGGATGCTAAAGAGGCTTCTAAAGAGGCAATCTTTGCCTCACTTTCTCTTAATCCCATGAAACTCTCCTTTCATGAAGACGCAGCAGTTGGATCAACACATTGCGTGAATCTTTGCGTTCCACGATACGGTCAATAAAACCTTTTTCCAACACAAATTCAGCCGTTTGGAAATCAGCTGGCAGCTCTTCATTAACAGTCGAGGCAATGACCCGCTTTCCAGCAAATCCAATCAGACATTTCGGTTCTGCCAAAATAATATCTCCCAGCATCGCAAAGCTGGCAGATACACCTCCGGTGGTAGGATGCGTCAGATAGCTGATGTACAATAACCCTGCCTCATGATGTTTAGCAAGCGCTGCACTTGTCTTTGCCATTTGCACAAGAGATAAAATACCTTCTTGCATACGCGCTCCTCCACTTGTACAAAAAATGATAAGTGGCAGTTTTTTCTTCGTCGCATATTCGATACACCGGGTAATCTTTTCTCCGACGATCTGCCCCATGCTGCCCATAAAGAAATTGCTGTCCATAATAGCTAGTGCGCATTTGATACCACCTAATTTTGCCGTACCGGTAACCACTGCTTCATATAAACCAGTCTTTTTTTGTAAACGCTCCAACTTTTCCTCATACCCAGGGAATGTTCTTCCCTCAAGTAACGTCATACGTTTATCCATTTCCACAAAGCTACCCTCATCGACGATCTGCCGTATGCGTTCATGCGCAGTTAGTTTTAAATGTGCTCCACAATGCGGACAAACATATAAATTATGCATTAGATCCTCAAATGGAATGCTTTCTTTGCATTCGCTGCAACTGCGAAAAAGATTCTCAGGAACATCAATCGGCTGTTTCTGATCACTGCTGCGACGGCTTTTGAATAAATCCAAGCGCATCTTGCGTGTTTTAAATAATTGTTCCATCCTCTTTCAGCTCCTTTATGAATGTTTCCATAAAACCGGTATCATACTTGCCGCTGACAAATGTCGGATGATGCAGCAACAGATACTGAAATTCAATATTGGTTTCGACTCCTTCAATGATCAATTCTTCCAAGGCAATGCGCATACGTTTGATACATTCTAAACGAGTTGGCGCAAAGGTAATGATCTTGGCAATCATGGAATCATAAAACGGAGGAATTTGATAACCGTTGTAGACGGCACTTTCCACACGTACATTGCGTCCTTGGGGAAAGTTGATAAATTTGATAGTTCCAGGACTAGGCGCAAAATTCATTTTAATATTTTCCGCATTGATGCGGCATTCGATGGCATGTCCAAGACAAGGAATATCCTCTTGTTTGATATGCAGTTTTTGATGCTCGGCAATGCGAATTTGCATTTTGATAAGATCAATTCCCGTGATTTCCTCGGAGATGGTATGTTCCACCTGAATACGGGTATTCATTTCCATAAAATAATACTGCCCACGTGCATCTAATAAAAACTCTATCGTTCCTACACTATCATAGCCAACTGCTTTGCAGGCATTGACAGCGTCCTGTAATAAATGATTTCGTGTGTTCGCATCCAGTGTATGACATTGTGCTTCTTCCAATAGCTTTTGATTGCGCCGCTGGCAAGAACAGTCACGTTCATACAAATGCAAAACATTGCCAAAATGATCACCCATCAGCTGTACTTCAACATGTTTGGGCTCAACGATGAATTTTTCCATATACACCGCATCATCCCCAAAGCAGACCTTTGCCTCAGCTCTTGCCGTTTCATAGGCATCCATGACCTCTTCTGCACAATCGGCTCTGCGCATACCACGACCACCGCCACCATTCGCTGCCTTGATCAATACCGGATAACCGATGGATTCTGCCATAGCTAACGCATCTTCCCTGGTTTTCAAGATATCCTTACTGCCGGGAATCACTGGTACACCGGCCTTTATCATTACTTGACGGGCATGATTTTTATCTCCCATCTTATCAATGATATCCGGACTAGGACCGATAAAGATTAGACCACATTGCTGAACCAAACGGGCAAACTTGGCATTTTCACTCAAAAAACCAAAGCCGGGATGAATGGCATCACAGCCCGTCATGCATGCTGCACTTAAGATATTTTTCATATTTAAATAGCTGTCAGCGCTTTTTGCTTTCCCGATACAGACAGCATAATCTGCCAGCTGCACATGCAATGCTTCTTTATCCGCTGTTGAATACACCGCAACCGTTTCAATGTTCATCTCTTTACATGTACGAATAATGCGAACAGCAATTTCGCCACGGTTGGCAATTAATATTCTGCGAATCATGCGGCCTCTCCAATACGAATCAGCTCTTGATCAAATTCCACCATAGACTCATTCGTAACTAAGATTTCCGCAATGACACCATCGATTGGCGAATGAATTTCATTCATTACTTTCATCGCCTCAATAATACAAAGAACATCGCCTTTTTTCACCTTCTGACCGATTTCCACAAATGGCGTACTGCCAGCTGCGCGACTGCTGTAAAATGTTCCAACAATCGGTGCTTTCACCCAATAACCTGCCTTTTTTTCTTCTTGTACAGCTGTTTGCACAGGTGCTTCCTTAGGCTGTGGAGCTAAGGGAAGCGTCGTAGTTGGCGCATAGGTTACTTCTTTTCCTGTCGGCTTTTCCATTTTTATTTTCATATCATCTGCTTCAAGTTCCATTTTTGCTAATTGGGAATCTTCAAAGATCTTGATGATTTCTTTTATCGTTTCTGTGTTCATGCTTTACCTCCCATGAATAGATTTTAAAAAAGCCAAGTCATCTTGGCTTTGCGTTTTATTGCTTGCTTTCCAGTAATTTAACGATATCAGCAACACTTACCAATTTCGCAAGCTCTTCATCCTCAATGCGGACATCAAATTCTGTTTCCAGCTCTAAGGAAAGCTCTACTGCTGCTAAAGAATCAATACCTAAATCATCTTTCAGGTTTGCTTCCATAGTAATCATATCTTCATCGACGTTAATTGCTTCTACTAATACTTCTTTTACTTTTTCAAACATATTTTGTTCCTCCTGGTTACTCTGTAACTGCTAAAAGATTAACACTCCTAGTTTTAATTGTCAATAGTTTTAGTATTAAAAACTAGATAACATTTCAACTAGGAGATTAATAGTGTTTTTGTTGTCGAGGTGAATTCCAATATTTTGAAATTCAAACGTATTTTAATACTTTGATATTCAAAAGTAAATAGTTTGATGGTCAAATTTTAATTTTCACATAGTTTCACATAATTTGTAATGCTATCTTTTTCTCTCATTTCCCTTGAAAATAGGCTGTTTTTAACACCTAGGTTCGCAGAAATCGTCTTCCTTTTTCCTCATGTAGCCTAATGGCACCACCAGTAAGCGTACGATGATTCATAATATTTCATATCATTTTTCAACGAACCATCTTCAAGTTTTCTTTTTCTTTTACACTTTCATTTTCCCTTTCCCAAATAAAAAATATGTAATATCTTCTCTCTTTCATATAGTTTATGAAATTATCAATAAAGTAAAAAAAAGTTTGACAATCAAAATAAGTCGCAGTATACTCTCTTTCGTGAACAGGAGGATTTACAAATGAAAACAAAACAATTAACACTATGTGCCTTTTTTACGATCTTATATATACTGGGTTCTCGTATTACAATTCCCACTGGAATCATACCGTTGACCCTTCAAACGATGATGGTGATTATCGCCGGTATTCTCTTACGTCCAAAAGAAATTTTAGCCTCTTATGGTGTTTACTTTCTGATGGGATTTGTTGGATTACCTGTTTTTGCCAGCGGTGGTGGTCTCAGTTATGTCTTACAGCCATCTTTTGGTTTCCTATTATCTTTCCCTTTTGCGGCTTGTCTGATTTCAGCTCTTCGTCATAAATATGAGCTTACACATTTTTATCAGCTATATCCACTTTGCTTATGTGCGTTATGCTTTATTTATCTGATAGGTTGTGGCTATATGTATCTGATTTTTAACTATTATATGGGAAGTGCTAAAGATATTTCCAGTATCATTGCCATTGGAGCTGCACCTTTTGTTATCAGTGATTCCATTAGCATGGCCGTTGGTTGTTTCTGTGCCATTCGCTTATCCATGGTATCTTCCATTAAACGTATTCTAATCTGTGAATAAGACTGTTTTTGAATGATCAAAACCTTTCTAATAGAACAAAATATCTTATTTTAGAAAATTATCATTCGAATAATTCCTTCCTTCATAGTACAATATAGAGTATTGGAGGACGTATATGGAAGATATTATCGTTGTATTTGCAGATATTGATACACCGCAAGAAGAAAATGAGGAATTCATCGAGCTTATCAAAGCTTGTGATATGAACATCGTAACATGTTTTAAACAGCCGCTAAAGGCTATCAACTTTCGTACCTTTATCGGTAAAGGAAAATGTTTAGAAATTCAAACGTATCTGACCTCAACAAAAGTAGATACTATCATCTTTAATCAGGAGCTATCTCCTTTACAGATACGAAATCTTGAGGAAATATTTCAGATTCCGGTACTGGATCGTACCGATTTGATTCTTGCTATCTTTGAAAAACGTGCAGTGACTCCGGTTGCTCGTTTGCAGATAGAAAGTGCCCAATTAAAAAAACTCTTACCACGTTTGATTGGGGCAAATACCCAATTAGGCAGACAAAGTGCCAGTGGTAAGAATAAAGGTGCCGGAGAGAAGCAATTGGAGCTCGATCGCAGACGCATCAAAGCCCGCATTCATGAGGTGGATCGAGAGTTAAAAAAAGTAGAAGCGCAGCGTCATACCCAACGAAGAGCAAGACAGCGTTCCCGCTTACCCTTAGTAGCCTTAGTCGGCTACACCAATGCCGGTAAATCGACGATCATGAATCAACTCTTGCGCTGCAGTGCACATAAAGAAGAAAAACAGGTTGTTGAAAAAGATATGCTATTTGCGACATTGGATACATCCATTCGCTGTATTGCACAGCCACATGGACATAGCTTTCTTTTAAGTGATACCGTTGGTTTTGTCAATCGGCTGCCACATGAATTAATTGAAGCCTTTCACTCTACTTTAGAAGAAGTAAAATACGCCGATATGCTCTTGCAGGTTGTAGATGCCAGTGATGAAGAAAAAGCAAAGCATATGGCTGTTACCATGGAAACCTTACGGGAAATCGGCGCTGGAGATCTTCCTATGCTAACAGTTTTTAATAAATGTGATAAAACAGAGTATCCTTATCCTCATAGCAAAGGACATGAGCTCTATATCAGCGCCAAGGCAAAAAATAATATGGATGCTTTATTATCGGCCTTAAACAAACAGCTTTTCGCCCAAGAACACCATGTAAAATTACAGCTTCCTTATGAACAAACCACTATTTATGCAGCCTTGATGAAACAAGCCTGTATCCTAGAGCGTGAAGATCAAGAGGAAGGCATGTATTTGGATGCCTTGTTGAATGAAGAATTGTATCAAAAGTATCAACAATACATCATACAGCTTTATGCCTAAGCCGCTAAAATGCGGCTTTTTATGTTTTATGACAAAGTACTATTTCATTAACATAACGCGATGACACTTGTATATTGCCAAGAAAACTTTGCAATAATCATTGACAATAAAACTTGGCATGATATACTATATTTACCAAGTAAACTTGGCAAATGGAGGAACACTTATGAATAAAGATGAAATTTTAATGAAGAGTAGGCAGGAATATCAAAAAGAAGATGAACGTGAAATTTATATCACTACCCAAGGCTTCATGTATGGTGCTGTTGGAATGGCAATTGTTTTCTTTATCCTTGTCTTTCTCAAGCTATTTCTTAAAGGGCAACGTATTGATGACATATTAGCTATGTATGCAGCTTTTCTATTTGCCCATTATGTATATAAATATCGTATGGATAAAGTGCATAAAAATATCTATCCTATGCTATGCTGGGGCATATGTGCTATACTGAATTTAATCGTCTTTATATGGAAAGGATAAACAATCTCCTATTAGACAAGATATTTTCAAAAATGGATAAATAGGAAAGCAGTGGAAAAATAATGGAAAAAGAAGAAATACTTGCCAAAAGCCGCATAGAGCAGCAAGGTAAGGATGAAAGAGAGCTTTATATTTTACGTAACGCAAGTAACATTGCTGTTTATACTGGTTTTGTAGCTTGCTTTATAATTAGTATCCTAGAACTTTTGTTTATGGGAAGTTTAAGTTTTAGCAACTGGGCCGTATATTGTGCTATGATGGCAGGCTTGTTTTATGTAAAATACGCGGCTTTGCATCTATGCCATGAAGGTATCGTTTTCTTTGTTTATAGCGTGCTGACACTTCTTTTCACAGCCATTTATGTCTATAGAATCATTCTATGATCCATCTTAATAAGAATGGTATTTAAGCATCGTATAGAAAGGATGACAATATGAAAGAACAGCTGATATTAAGAAATCATATAAAAGATGTACGTAGTGAAAAGAAGCTATCACAAAGTCAATTGGCGGAACTGGTGGGTGTTTCACGCAATACGATCAGCTCCATTGAAACCGGTCAGTTTAATCCCACAGCGAAACTGGCTTTGATCTTATGTATCGCATTAGATAAAAAATTTGAAGAGCTTTTCTATTTTGAATAAACCTATTTTCAAATTCATAATAACGAAAAAGATTCTATCCGCGTATCCATCACTGATTTGCTCTAGAATCTTTTCTTTTATCTATGTATTACTTATGTTTTTCATACTGTGTCTGATAGTTCTTTTGCCATAAGATGCATACTTTTGCTATGCTGGTATGCTTTATTACAGTAATTGTCCTTCACTTGTAATAATCATCACATCACATGGCACGATCTTCCCACTATTTGCGATTGCCTTAGTGACTGCATGCTCTAACCCTTTACAACAAGGCACCTGCATACGAACAACACTAATTTTACGGATATCATTGCGTTTGATGATTTCCGTTAATTTCTCGCTATAATCTACCACATCTAATTTAGGACAACCAATCAAGGTGGTTTTTCCACGCATAAACCTATTATGGAAGTCACCATAAGCATATGCCGTACAATCAGCCGCAATCAATAATTCTGCTCCATCATAATATGGTGCTTGCAATGGTACTAGCTGTATCTGTAACGGCCATTGACGAAGCTGTGAAGAAGGTCCGCTAAGCTCTGTTGATGGTTTGGGTTGAGATAGTTGTATAGAAGCACTTCCTGGACAAGCACAAGTACCCTGTGCTTGCTGTTTGCGTTTTGCCATATGTTCTTTTACAGCCACTTCATCATAGGCTGCCGCTTCTCGTTCCACAAAATGAATGGCATCTTGCGGACATACCGGCAAACAATCACCCAAACCATCACAATAATCATCACGCAATAATTTTGCCTTTCCATTCACCATGCCGATGGCACCCTCATGACATGCTTGAGCACATAACCCACAGCCATCACAACGTTCTTCCTCTATCTGTATAATTTTTCGCAACATACGAAATTCCTCCTTTATTGACATCACAATGGCAGTATACTACAATACAAATAGAAAGTATGTTGTTAAAACAACAAAAGGTGAAAACATGAAGGTTTCTTTCCTATTAGAAACAGCATTGTTTCAAGGCATTGCTCCACAAGAATTAGAAACATTGCTGCCACGTCTTCGCATGCATAAAGAGCAATTCTCAAAAGGAGCAATCATTTACCATGCCGGTGAAAGGATACGCGAACTGGGAATTGTTGTATCTGGCCGTATCCAAATAGAAACCTATGATTTATGGGGCAATCGCAGTGTCTTAGATAGTATTGGTCCAAAAACCATTTTTGCGGAAACTTATGCCTGTCTGCCAGATGAAGTAATGTTGGTAACCGTGAGTGCCAGTGAAGATAGTGAGGTTTATTTTCTGGATGCCCACGCTATGATCAAGGCTGCTTCTACTCACCCTGCTTTAATTCAAAATCTGTTAACATTGACAGCACAAAAAAATCTTAATCTATCGCGTAGAATTTTCCATACCTCTGCTAAAACAATACGAGCGCGCTTACAATCCTATCTATCCTTTGAGGCAACTCGACAACACAGCAATGATTTTTATCTTCCTTTTAACCGCCAACAGCTGGCTGATTATTTAAGCGTTGATCGCAGTGCTTTATCAAATGAATTATCAAAGATGCAAAAGGAAGGCTACTTACGCATCCATAAAAACCATGTGATATTTCCTAAAACTAAAACACGTTAAAAGTATACACTTGGTTACCTTGTACAAATCCTTGCATAGTTTACATAAAAAAAGACGGTTATGGCAATAAGAGCGCATCGTTGCTCATATCCCATTTCCGCTTTTTTATATTGCTAAGATCGCTGTTTTATGCTGACTGCAGAAATTTGCGATGTTATTCTTCTTCTCGTAAGATCTGATAGGTTTCTGACAAAGAAGCAATTAAATCATTTGGCAATATACTGTTTGCGTCTTCATCCTGAAGTAATAAATCAGCAGTTAAGGCATGTACATAGACAGCACAGGCAGCACTTGTTAAAGCATCTTTGCTTTGTCCAAACAGACCGGCTAAGATACCACACAATACATCACCACTGCCCCCTTTTGCTAAAGCATGATTACCGGCAAGATTCAAATACATCTGCTGGCTATTGGCAATGATTGTATGTGCATCCTTTAAAGCAACCGTCGAAAAAGGATATTTACGTAAAAATTCCTTTAATACGGCGATAGGATCCTGTTGAATATCTTTGATACTATGTCCACTGAGATAGCTCATTTCTTTTACATGTGGTGTTAAGATTGTCGGATATGGACGTTGCAAAGCCGCGGTAATCTTCCCTGTTTCATATAAAGCATCGCCATCTAAAATACATGGGCGATCACTTTCTAACACGGTTCTTACAAGCTCTTTGCCTGCTTCATTGCGTCCCATGCCATTTCCTATGATGATCATATCATATTGCGATAGAATGCGTTTTAAGGCAGTAATAGCATCATGGGCAAAGAAACCATCTTCACTGGCTGCCCCAATGATCATACTTTCTTCCAATTTACTGGCCAATAATAAGGTAATACAATCCGGTACAAATAAAGTAAGTGTTCCAATTCCACTGCGCAAAGCAGCTTTTGCCGCCATGGTGACTGCACCATGCATCTCCTTGCTGCCACCAATCATTAACGCTTTTCCATAAGTACCCTTATGCGAATGAGAAGAACGCTGCGGCAATAACGTTTTTACAAGATCGTCTTCTAAGACAAGCAGTCCCTCTGCCATTTGCTCGATGGCTTTCGGCATCTGAATAGATAAAGGAATGATCTTTCCACTATAGGCACTGCCCGGATATAAAATTTGCCCCAATTTATAGCTTTCAAACGTCAAGGTGATATCTGCTTGTATTGCACATCCCATAATTTGTCCGCTATTTCCATGAATACCACTGGCGATATCGATACTGATAACCATTTTATCAGCCAAGTTAATCTGAAGAATCAAGCGATCATAAAAACCTGATATCGTTCTTGATAAGCCTGTTCCAAATAAAGCATCTACAATAATATCCGCATCCTGTATGAGTTGTTCGATATCCTTTCGTTCCTCACTATGTGAGCATGGAATCTGATAACTATTTGCTACCTTAGCAAAAACGGCCTCATCCAAAGACATATGCCCATAATCCACACAACAATGTAATTGTACATGCGTATAACCTTCCTGTACCAATAAACGCGCTAACGCAAAACCATCGCCGCCATTATTTCCTGGACCACAAACGATCAAAACATGTTTGCTTTTTTCTATATGTGCTAAAAAGTAGCCACATACCGCCATCGCCGCATGTTCCATTAAGACGGTTGATGGAATTCCATAAGTGTGAATTGCTGTCTCATCCATCTTTCGCATTGTCTCTACGGTAACTGCCTTCATAGTACCACTTCCTTTACTTATATTATAACGGATTCCGCTATGAAACGCTTTCTTTTCTTACGAAAAACATAATCTTTTCCCTGAAATCAGTGCTTGTGAATTTTTTCTCATTTTTCATTTAGTAATTCTTGTGGTGTTTTCCGGTTTGCGTTATAATGATTAAGACTTAAATGAAAATAAATAGTTACATCCTGAAGAGGTGCGTTTATGAAAAAAACGATTGTATTGGGGGTCACTGGCGGCATTGCGGCATTTAAGGCAGCCCAGTTGACAAGCAATTTCATTAAAAAGGGGTATGATGTAGAAGTCATCATGACAAAGAATGCAACAGAATTTATTACCCCTCTCACTTTTGAATCTCTGACAAAACACAATGTGATGGTGTCTACGTTTGAAAAAGTAGCCGATCGCAGTGTCAAACATATTTCCATCGCACAGCGTGCAGATATCTTTGTAATCGTTCCGGCGACGGCAAATGTCATTGCGAAGATAGCACATGGCATTGCCGATGATATGCTGACGACAACCTTTCTGGCTGCCAGCTGTAAGAAGGTCATCTGCCCGGCAATGAATACCGGTATGTATGAAAATCCTATCACCCAGAAAAACTTAGACCTATGTCGTTCTTATGGCTATGAAATCTTTGAACCAGCGAGCGGTTTTCTGGCATGCGGTGATATCGGTAAAGGAAAATTAGAAGATATTACCATCATTGAAGAACGTGTAGAACAGCTATTGATGGAAGAACAATTACTAACAGGAAAACATGTTTTAGTTACGGCTGGTCCAACGCAGGAAGCTTTGGATCCGGTACGCTATTTAACCAATCATTCCACTGGCAAAATGGGCTATGAAATAGCTCGTGCCGCAAAAGATATGGGAGCAGAGGTCACCTTGATCAGCGGTCCTACTTCCTTAGCTGTTCCTGCAGGTGTGAAACGTATTTCCATCACCTCAGCTGCCGAGATGTTTCAAGCGGTCAAGCAGGAATATGAAACGCAGGACTTCATCATTAAAGCTGCTGCTGTCGGAGATTATCGTCCCGAAGCCATCGCACAGGATAAAATAAAAAAAGCTGGGGATGTCTTGGAAGTTCGTTTCGTAAAAAACGAAGATATCCTTGCTTATGTAGGCGAGCATAAAAAAGCTCATCAAGTGCTATGCGGCTTTGCCATGGAAACACAAAACCTCATCGAAAATGCGACCATCAAGCTGAAAAAGAAGAACTGTGATATGATCGTTGCGAACAATCTTCGTGTGGAAGGTGCCGGTTTTGCCGGTGATACAAATGTCGCAACACTGATTCATCAAGATCATATGGAAACATTAGATAAAATGAGCAAGTATGAATTAGGGAAAAAGATCCTGCAGATTCTTTTAGAAAAACAAAAACAGAAAGGACAAGCCTCATGTTAATTGTTATTGATATCGGTAATACGAATATTACTATTGGAATTTATAAAGATGATAAATTGATTGGCAATTATCGTCTGACTACCAAAATGAAACGTACCAGTGATGAATATGGATTTATGATCTTAAACTTCCTCTCTGCTTCCAAAGCCAGTGCCGATGATATCAAGGATGTTATCATTTCCAGCGTCGTACCTAAGATCATGCATTCTTTCTTGAATGGTATTCGTAAGTATATGCATAAAGAACCGATCGTTGTTGGTCCTGGCATCCGTACCGGCATTTCGGTCAAGGCAGAAAACCCTAAAGCGGTTGGCGCTGATCGTATCGTTGATGCAGCCGGTGCTTATTATGAATATGGAGGGCCTTGTCTAGTCGTCGACTTTGGCACGGCTACAACCTATGATTATGTCGATGCAAATGGCAATTTTGAATTTGGTGTCATTGCTTTAGGCATTGAAACAAGCGCACAGGCGATGTGGACACAGGCTGCTAAGCTTCCAGAAATTGAAATTAAAAAACCGAAGACGATCTTAAACAAAACTACTACCACCAGCATGCAGGCCGGTTTGGTTTATGGTTATATCGGACAAAGTGAGTATATCATCAAACAGTTTAAAAAAGAGCTGGGTGTGGATATGAAGGTCATTGCGACAGGTGGTTTAGGAAAGATTATCTATAAAAATACGGATGAAATTGATATTTATGACCGTGATCTGACGTTTAAAGGCTTAAAGCATATTTATGAGAAGTATACCAATGAAAAGAAACGTTTAGAAACAAAAGTAGGTTGAGATGTGCAATTCTCAACCTTTTTTATGTCCTATTTTAATGAATTTAATGTCGTTTACGATAACATTTTTCGACCATTCGGATAGCTCCATCTTCTTTCTTTTTATCAACTTCGACATAATGAACAGCTGTATTTGATTTTACAAAGCGCTTATCAGACATCTGTAAAAGACGAGAATCTTCTTCAGAAATAACATATAGTGTAGTAAAAGCTTTTTTCAGCATTACTTCACTGATTATACGATCTTTACATGCTGTTGCACTATATATTTCCAAAATGGCATATGCATGATGTTCTTCATCATTCTTATAAATCATGCGAATGGAAGGATCTTGCAAGGCAAGCAGCTGCTCATAGAGAAGTGACAGCTTTTCCTTTTTTTCCATTACCAATATCATCAAGGCATTTTTCATATCTTTCACATCCTGACAGATGTAGTTTTTATAAGGCGTCTTTCGCATACGATGATAATACTCTTCTTCTACGGCATGATGCAGATCTTGGTAATAGACATGTAAGATCTGATGGATTACCGTATGAATAAAACAATTGATCTTTGCGTCTTGAAAGATGGTCAACAGACGTTTCATGCTTGCCTCATTTATGTACTGGCAATGTTGATACTCTTGTTTTTTTATATCGTAACAACAGGCACCATTCATAGCAATTAACGGTAACTGCAAGGGAATATCCTTGAGTTCTGATAAAACATCCACCGGACTTTGCTCACTCATGATAGCAATATTGGCATGTCGTTCCAGCAACTGTTTCATTTTTACTTTGGTATATGCGCTGAGTTGTCCTTCTTCATTATATAAACCATGTTCTAAACTAACAACAAATAAGCTGGTATCATGATGATGGTTAGGCAAATGCACACCGTTAATGAATAATGCAACGAAAATACCGATTAATGTATCAATCATACGATTTATGGCAAATAGATAAGGATTTACATCCATTGCATGGGATACGGTTATACTCATAAATACGACACAAGAAATATAAGAAGCACTTTTCATATTTAACAATACGCTTAGATAGATGACAACGATAATCGTTACAGAAATGATGATATATTGAATCAGCATATAGTCCTGAGAAATAAAGCTTTGTTCAAATAATAATACCGCCATGCCGATAAAACCGCCTAAAAAAGTTCCTTTGATACGGTTAAAAGCGACACGTTTACTATTTGTAACATCTTGTTGAATGCATAATACCGCAGCGATACAGGAATAAAACACGATGCCTTCCTGCCCACGCAGCAAATAAATGACAAAGCATAAAAACACCGCAAGACTGGATTTTAAGATACGTCTTCCAATTCTTGGCATCCAATCCCTCCAATCTTCCTTATTATAAGCAGTTTGCTAGTAATTGTAAAGAAAAACGAGGCCTATGCCTCATCCTTCTCATTGCGATAACTTGCTAAAAACAAATCCATCACTCCTTTGAATTCTAACATGCCCATACCATGAGGCACTAGCATGGTTTCTCCTTGACGTATAGGTACGCCCTGAATGCTGCCTTCGCCTTTCACACAGGTATAAAAGGCGAAACGATCATGTTTAAAGCTTCCTTGTGCTTCCACTTGTAAGCGCAGCAGAGTATATAGACCGGGTTCATCCCAATAGCGTGTCACATGAATTCCTCTTTCATAGGCACTTGGATAGACGACAAATGTTGTGGAGGTGTCAGGTATATTCACATTATCATAAACCGCTTTTGGTTGGATATCACGTTTTTTCCCGGTTGCAGGATCAATGCGATCATAATCATATAAACGTAAGGTACAATCTGCATTGCGTGAAATATTGTAAGTCAAGACTCCTTTGCCAATGGCATGTAAGGTACCGCTTGGAATATCAATAAACCCATCCTTTACTGCCTTTAAGTATTTTAATAAATGCACAAAATCATTTGCTTCTGTCATTTGCATAAATTCTTCTTTGGTTTTCGCATGATGACCGAATTGGATTTCTCCATCTTCTGTAGTATCTAAGATGACCCAAGCCTCTGGTTTTCCACGGCCGCCATTATAGTGTTTCGCAAAAGCATCGTCAGGGTGAATCTGGACAGAAAGTTTATCCATAGGATCCAAGATGTTTACTCGAATCGGTAATTCAGCAGTTTCACATTGAAACCAATCCGGTTTTTGTTCATACAACTGAGATAAGGTCATCTGCAATTCTTCCACCATACAATCCGCGTGGTTCTTTAATGCGACAACATTGTACACCTCTCCAAGTGGCGCTATCGTTGTTTCGTAATGAAACTCCTCCCGTAAACGCTTGCCGCCTCCCCACATACGCGGCTCATAAAAGGGGGATATCTTCACAATCTTTTTCATACTATATCTCCTTACTTATCCATCGAATAAAGTTTTTTTACAAAAGTATCTTAGCATACTTTCTGTGCTTCCTCTAGCATGCACGTCAAATTACATTAATACCAAGCAACAAATATTGGCATTTGATTATTTCTATCATAAAAACACAAACGGGATACTTTCTTATCCTTTCACCCATTCTGTACATTATGAAAAAGATGCCCCTAAAAGAGCATCTTTCATACATTATAAATGATGAAACATTTTGTATGCCTGTATCAATATGGTTGGTGTGATGGCCAAACCTACGATTACCAAGAGCTGTTCCCATGATAAAGTAGTTACAGAGAATAAGCCATGCAATGCCGGTATCAATAAGATACAAGATAAGAATAGAACACCTATGATGAATGCTCCAATTGTATACAGGTTTGAAAAAAGACCGATACGATACAAGGAATGTTTGCTGCGACAGTTAAAGCCATGAAATAAACGAGCTAAACACAAGGTCGAAAATGCCATCGTCGTAGCAATCTCCCAACTGCTTTTTAATCCTATGAAATAAGCACTCATGGTTACCAAGGCAATCAATATACCTTGGATGCCTAATTGCTTCATAGTGGCTGGGGTTAAAATGCCTTCCTTAGGATTGCGTGGTTTCTCTTTTAAAATATCCTTAGTTGAATGTTCCATGCCGATGGCAATGGCTGGCAAGGAATCTGTTACAAGATTAATGAATAACAGATGCACTGGTAAAAAAGGTAGTGGTAATGCTAATAAAGAAGCCGCAAGTACACAGATGATGCCGGATAAATTCCCGCTTAATAAATAAATGATGCTGTTTTTAATATTGGCATAGATATTTCTTCCGGTAGCTACTGCTTTTACAATCGTCGCAAAGTTATCATCTGTTAAGATCATGCTGGCTGCATCTTTACTGACTTCCGTACCGGTAATACCCATGGCAATACCAATATCTGCTTGTTTTAACGCCGGTGCGTCATTTACGCCATCCCCTGTCATCGCTGCGATATGCCCCTTCTTTTGCCATGCATGAACGATACGTATCTTATGTTCCGGTGCCACACGTGCATAAACCTTGATGCTTTCTAAACGTTCCATAAGCTCTTCTTCACTCATAGCATTTAATTCATTGCCATCAATACATACATCGCCATCCTGGTAAATACCCAATGCTTTGGCAATACTACGGGCAGTCACCTTATGATCGCCTGTAATCATCACCGGTGTAATGCCTGCGCGAAGACAATGTTCCACAGCTGCTTTGCTTTCTTCACGCGGTGGATCCATTAACGATACCAGACCAAGGAAAATGAGTTCTTCCTCATCCGCTAACGTAATTTTAGTATAGCTATCCGGTAAGATTCGATAAGCAAAGCCTAAGACTCTTAGCCCTTGATCGGCAAATTGCATATTTCTTTGTAAGATTTCCTGACGCTCTTTCTCATCGATTTCATGAATCCCATCTGCCTTCATGATATGTGTCGTCTTTCGCAAGATTTCATCACAAGCACCTTTTAACAGCAATGTCTTTTTCCCATCAATAACATGTAAGGTAGACATCAGTTTTCGTTGGGAATCGAATGGATTCTCATCAATTCTTGGATATTTGCTTCTTGTTGTCAACTCATCAATATGGTGCAATTCTAATAGATCGACCAATGCCAATTCTGTAGGATCGCCAATGCGCTGGGAAGGCGTTGTCTGTGCATCACAGCATAAAGCAAAACCTAGCATCATCATGCGCTCCAATGGACGTCCTTCTTCCATATTGGCAGCGGCTAGTAAGGTATTGTTGCAATATACTTGTTGTGCAGTCATTTTATTTTGCGTCAGCGTACCGGTTTTATCGGAACAAATGACGGATACACAGCCTAAGCTTTCAACAGAATTGATATTTTTAATGATGGCATGTTCCTTTGCCATTTGGGATGTTCCCATCGCAAGCACGATCGTTACGATACTGGCAAGTGCCTCTGGAATTGCCGCAACTGCTAAAGCTACCGCAAACATCAAAGCATCTAAGATAGGATTTCCTTGCCATACATTTAAGCCAAAGACAATGATACAAATTGCGATGATTGCCATACTGAGCTTGCGGCTGAAATCATCCAATGTCAACTGCAATGGTGTCTTTCGCTCTTTTGTCGCATTCATCAACGTGGCAATTTTCCCGATTTCCGTTTGCATGCCAATGGCTGTGACAACGCATTTGGCTCGTCCATAGGTGACAAGACCGCTAGCAAACACCATGTTTTTTTGATCGCCCAATGCACATTCTCCATATAATGGCGCACTGCTTTTTTCCACACTTTCCACTTCACCGGTCAATGCACTCTCATTCACCTGCAATGAATAATTTTCAATGATTCTGGCATCTGCCCCAACAACATCGCCTGCCTCTAGCAACATGATATCGCCAACCGTTAATTCACTGCTTTTTACCTCCATCGTTTCACCATCACGCATAATGCGTGTATGAGGTGTAGAAAGCTGCTTTAATGCATCCAATGATTTTTGGGCTTTCACACTTTGATATGTTCCCAAAAATGCATTTAAGGTAATCACAGATAATATAACGATCGTACTTTCCACTTCTCCGCTAATCATCGAGATAATACCAGCCACAATCAAAATGATAACAAGCAGATCCTTAAATTGTGCTAAAAAAATCTGCCAGATTGGTTTTGCCTTAACTTCCTCTAATACATTTTTGCCATAGCGTTCCTGACGTTGCAAAACTTCTGTTTGGGATAAGCCAGCTTGCTTTGTTTCCAACAGCTGCAGAGTTTCTTCACATTCCATCTGATAAAACTGTTTCATCTAAAAAACCTCACTTTTCTTATGAGCACTTCTATAGTCTTGACCGTTTTATCAATAAAAAACAAGACTCATAAAAAGTGCATTCCTTTTATAAGTCTTGTCATATAAAGAATCTGACCAGAATAGGTTCTATTCGGGGTTGTTGACCAGATCCGCACCACGTATATGGTACTGACTACTCCCTTATTGTTAACGATTTTATCATTGTTTGTTCATAAAGTAAACCATAAACCACAATTTAACACAATCTTTACAATTCCCCCAACTGTTTTGAAAGAGCCGGAATGATTTGTTTTTTACGTGAGATTACGCCATCCACAAAATATAAATCATCCATGATATCTTCCTTAAATGCTTCATCTACTACACCAGCTAAAGGACCGATAAATAAGAGATTACTGCCACTGCCATCAGCAGAAGTAAAACACATCATCAATAAATCAAACTTATTGATTGCATTGATGGTTTCCATGTATTCTAAAAAGGCTTCGCGAACTTCTACGATTTCTTGTTCATCCGCAATATTAATCTGACCAATGGCGATACGCTTACCATCAATATTATATTCTTTGAAATCATTATATAAGATTTCTGACATCGTTCTTCCTTTAATGGTTGCTACGGCACCAAACATTTCCTTTGCTAGGGCATCAAGATCAACTTCTGCTAATTCCGCAAGTCCTTTGGCGATTTCTTTATCTGCGGGTGTTGTCGTTGGTGAATTAAAATTCATTGTATCAGAGATAATAGCACAGCATAAAATAGCTGCCGTTGTTTTTTCCGGTGCAATATGTGCTTCCTGATACATTTTCGCAATGATCGAGCAAGTACTGCCAATAATTTCATTACGGAAACGAATCGGTGTCGTTGTTTCTACATCTCCGATGCGATGATGATCGACAACTTCCAATACCTCAGCTTCTTTTAAATAATCGATACTTTGGCTTAACTCATTATGATCAACCAAAATAAATTTTTTCTTCTGATAATTTAATAGGTGATATCGTGAGATGGAGCCTAAGACCACCCCTTGATTGTTTACGACCGGATAAGAACGGAAACGACTCTTCGACATCTTATTGTAAACATCATCAATATACGCATGATTGTTAAAACATATGATCTTCCGTTTCATGATCATTCCTACACAAGGTGCTTTAAACACTCTTCTAACCGTACATAACATACTGAGATCAGTTTTGATAATCGTCGTATGTTTTTCCTTTGCTAAACGTTGTATGCCCTGGGAAATAATATCCACATCAACTAAGATCAGACAGGCTGCCCCATCTTGGATGACACGTTTTTGTAATGCCAAATCATCTCGCATGATGACGATACTATCTTTATAACTAATGTCCGCATAACAGTCTTTGCGACTGCCTAGGATATGCACTTCCCCATTGGGATGATAGCGTTCACTTTTAAATACATACTTTCCCTGTAACACCTTTACGATATTGTCGCTTGGTGTATTGCGCATTAACGTTTTATTTCCAGGCCCCTTATCATTTAATAAAATATTGGAAATATCCGACATGGACACAACTCCAATCAGCTTCTGTTCTTTATCCACAACATATAATGCACTTGTGCGATTGGCTGCTATACGCTCCCACGCCTCTTTGATCGTACATTCTTTTCGTATGATCAATGGATCATCAAAAGGTACATCATAAAGCTTTACTTTTGCATTTTGTATATACACCGGTTCATTCACATGAAATTTCTTTAAAACAAAATCCGTCTCTGGATTCAGATCGCCAATGCGGCAAGCAATAGCATTCATTCCCATCTTCCGTTTCAATTCTGCATAGGCAATGGATGCGACAATGGAATCTGTGTCTGGATTCTTGTGACCGATGATATGAATGATATCCTTCATACAGCACCTTCTCCCTTTTCTATAGTATCATTTTACCTTATCTGTCATGATTATGCCAGTAAATGCATAAGAAAAAGAGTGCAATTTTTGTCAAATGATAGCGTTCGCACTCGTTTGGTTTTATGATGCATTGTATTTGGCTTAGTTCTTCTTTTTCGTTCTTATGAATATCTTCTCATGTACCTATTATGAATGTTTCTTCTTTTCATCTTGTAAGGTCTTATATATTCCCTCAGCAATCTTATTCGCAAAAGCTTTGCGTCTGCCATCCTGCAAGAGATATGCTCGATCACGCTCGCTTTCCAGAAATCCTGCCTCTAATAAGACACTTGGCAATTTATTCTTATACAAAACTTGTAAAGGGGAAATAGCGACATCCTTCAACCCACGATCCATTGTATAACCTAATGTGTTAACACTGGTCTGGATATGCTTGGCGAAGTTTAAAATCGTTTTATCGTTATAATCGCCCCATATTTCAAAGCCACTACCCGTTTTGGTTTCACTGGCATTGGTATGAATCGATACAAATAGTTTTGCCCCACTTGTGTTTGCGATCTGAACACGTGCATCTAGATCCTTTATATTATCTGCAGGCCAAGCAACGTCATCACTCTCTCTTGTATAACAGACAGGAATTCCTTTTGCTTCTAAGGCAGCCCCTATATCTTTTGTTAATGCCAGCGTTACATCTTTTTCAAGAACCCCATTAAATTCGCTGCCACTATCATATCCACCATGTCCGGCATCCAAAACCACCTCAGGAATGGGATCTATCATTTTATGTAAGGCAGTGGATATCGGGTTATCAGGATGATAGATGTATAAATACAGCAGTATGCCAAGTAACACAACTAACTCTGTCAATAGAATGAAAAGAAAGCGTATGGGACTTTTTCCTTTTTTCTTTTTCCTTCGCTGCACTCTTTTCTTATTTGCCATACATCCACCTTCTTTGATGATATTCATTATAACAAAATATGCCTGAAATTCCTACATGACGTTAGAAAAGTGTTTTCTAAAACATGAAGAATGAAAAAAAGCATGATGTTGTATGCCTATCGCATAGCAGCAGATGAAAAAAGCTGACACGTTTGTGCCAGCTTTACAAGTTTCTTACATTGATTCTTTAGCGATAGCCAGTAATCTCTTATGACGTTTCATAGCATCTTTCTTTGTCTTTTCAAACATTTCGTATGCTGTTTCGCCTTTCAGCTTAGGCAGCTGAGAGTAGCGTGTTTCCGTCATCATGAAGTCTAACATCTTATCGTAATCAGGCTCTTTAGAGTCGATTGTCAAAGGCTGTTCTTTTCTTGGGTCATAACGATACAGATCGAAGTAACCACATTCTACAGCTTTCGCCTGTGTTCTCTGGTGGTTAGCTAAACCGCCCTTGATACCGTGTTCAGCACAAGGAGAGTAAGCCAAGATCAGAGATGGTCCATCATAGCTTTCTGCCTCTTTGATTGCTTTCAGTGTCTGTGCCTTATTTGCACCCATAGAGATAGCAGCTACATATACATGACCATATGCCATAGCAATCTGTCCTAAATCTTTCTTAGCTGTTGTCTTACCACCAGCTGCAAACTTCGCGATAGAAGCTGCCTGACTAGATTTAGAAGACTGACCACCTGTGTTAGAGTAAACTTCAGTATCTAATACCAAAACGTTTACGTTCAAATCGTTTGCCAATACATGGTCTAATCCACCGTAACCGATGTCATAAGCCCATCCGTCACCACCGACGATCCAGATAGATTTGCTTACTAAGTCAACTTCAGCCAATTCTTTTACAGCTGGAATGTCAGATTTAGCAGCCAATTCTTTAATCGTTGGAGCAATTGCTCTTTCCGCTTCACGATCACCGTGAACTTCCAGATACTTAGCAAATGCATCTTTCAGAGCTGGTTCAACATTTTCCATGTTGTCTTCCATAGCTTTCAAGATACGAGCTTCTTTGTAGTTCTGAGATAATGCCATACCATAACCGAATTCTGCATTGTCTTCGAACAGAGAGTTCGCCCAAGCAACACCTTCACCGTTTGCATCATTTACAAATGGAGTAGATGGAGTTGAAGAACAGTAGATCATTGAACATCCAGTAGCGTTTGCAACCAACATGTCTTTACCGAATAACTGAGAAACCAGTTTGTAGTATGGAGTTTCTCCACATCCAGGACAAGATCCACTTACTTCAAAGTAAGGCATCAAGAACTGAGAACCCTTCACTGTATCTGTTGGGAAGTATTCTGTTTTGTATTCTGTTTGTTTGAACAGGTAATCTGCCAATGGTTCCTGATCAAGTTTTTCATTGATATCAACCATTTCCAGAGCCTTGTTACCGCCCTTACCTGGACATTCAACAGCACACAATCCACATCCTACACAGTTAGCAGGAGTTACCTGGATACGGTATTTCAAGTTTTCAACACCTTTACCCATTGCCTGGATTGTCTTGAATTCCATTGGAGCGTTAGCAACTTCTTCATCTGTCAATAAGAATGGACGAATCGTTGCATGAGGACATACGAAGCTACAGATACCACACTGGATACAGTTTTCTGGATGCCAAGTAGGAACCTGAACAGCAATTGTACGTTTTTCATTAAATGCTACATTATTACGGATAGAACCATCCAGTAAGAAGTCTCCTGCAAATGCAGATACTGGCATATCGTATCCTTCCAAACCGTTGATAACTGCGACATGGTTATCGAAGTATTCATCACCAGTCAGTTTACGATCTGAGTTGTAAGGCAGATCAGCCCAAGTAGGGTCAACAGCGATTTCAACCAAGCCGTCTTTACCAGCATCGATAGCCTTGTAGTTCAGCTGAACAACAGCATCACCCTTCTTAGAGTAAGATTTCTTAGCAGCTGCTTTCATCAGATCAACAGCCGTTTCTAATGGCATGATCTGCTCATTCAATGCGAAGAATGCAGACTGCAGAATGGTATTTGTTCTACGTCCCATACCGATTTCCTGAGCAATCTTCGTTGCGTTGATGATGTAGAATTTCGCATGTTTCTTAGCCAACTGTGCTTTCATACGATTTGGCATATGCGCAACGATTTCTTCCTTAGAGAATGTTGTATTCAGCAAGAAAGTACCGCCTTCTTTAATATCTTTGACCATGTCATATTTGAACATGTAAGCGTCTAATGAACAAGAAATGAAGTCAGCGTTGCTGATGTAATATGTTGAGTGAATTGGAGAATGTCCAAAACGCAAGTGAGAACGTGTTACACCACCGGCTTTTTTAGAGTCATATGCAAAGTAAGCCTGTGCATACATATCTGTGTTATCACCAATGATCTTAACCGTAGATTTGTTTGCAGAAACGGTACCATCAGAACCTAATCCCCAGAACAGGCAGCTAGTGTAGTCTGCAGGGATATGGAAGTTTTCATCCCAAGGCAAGCTCAAATGCGTTACATCATCATTGATACCAACAGTGAAGCCATTGATCATTTTTTCTTCTTTCAAGTGATCAAATACGCCCTTAATGTGGTATGCCTGCGTATCCTTAGATCCCATACCATAACGTCCACCGATGATTTCGATATCTGTATCTTTTAATGCAGCAAGTACATCTAAGTACAGAGGTTCACCAGTAGCACCAGTTTCTTTTGTACGGTCTAATACAGCAATTTTCTTCACTGTCTTAGGCAATACAGCAGTTAAGTATTTTACAGAGAATGGACGATACAAGTGAACCTTGATCATACCAACTTTTTCACCCTGTGCAACTAATGCATCAATGGTTTCTTTTGCAGCTTCTGTTACAGAACCCATCGCAACGATGATACGTTCTGCATCTTCAGCACCATAGTAAGTAAATGGCGCATATTCACGTCCTGTGATCTCGCTGATTTTCTTCATGTAATCAGCAACGATATCAGGGATTGCTTCAAAGTGTTTATTTCTAGCTTCGACACCCTGGAAGAAAATGTCGTCGTTTTCAGCACCACCACGGGTAACTGGGTTCGTGTGTGGGTTCAAAGCATTTTTACGGAATTTAGCCAAAGCTTCCTGATCGATCAGGTCTTTGAATACTTCAGTATCCATTACTTCAATTTTCTGAATTTCATGAGATGTACGGAATCCATCAAAGAAGTGCAGGAATGGTACAGAACCTTTGATTGCTGACAAGTGAGCAACACCAGCCAGATCCATTGCTTCCTGTACAGAGTGGCTTGCCAACATACAAGCACCTGTCTGACGGCATGCATATACGTCTTCGTGATCACCGAAGATGTTCAATGCTCTTGTAGCTAATGCACGTGCAGCAACGTGGATAACGCCTGGCAGACATTCACCAACCATCTTATAGATGTTAGGAATCATCAGCAACAGACCCTGAGAAGCTGTAAATGTCGTAGCCAGTGTACCTGCCTGCAATGCACCGTGTACAGCACCAGCAGCTCCACCTTCAGACTGTAATTCAGCAACTTTTACTACGCTGTCAAAAATATTCTTGCGACCTTGAGTAGCCCACTGATCCACAACTTCAGCCATTGGTGAAGATGGAGTGATTGGGTAAATCGCAGATAGTTCGGTAAACGCATAGGCGCAATGAGCCGCAGCTGTATTACCGTCCATTGACATAAATTTCTTAGTCATTTGTTTTCCTCCTTGCATAACTTTATACTCCCATATTATAAAACTAAATTTGTGATTTTACTAGGTATTTTCTTGTATTTTTATGAGTTTCTAACTATTCTTACTCAAAAATTTCCAACTTTGAAAAGTTTGTTGCTTATTTTTTCACAAATTGTAAATAAATGATTTACAAATGAAAGAAAAGAGGCGTTTTCATCCTCTTTTCCTTTACCGATATTGTTATTTAGGCATGTGAAAAACCTTATGGATCCTCGTTTTTCATATGCTTCATTTCTCATGCATCAGTTCTTATAAAAGCCTTCCCCTCTGCTCTTTTTCTCTTTCAAAACATTCTGATTCGCAAGGCTTTCTCCACCTGTTTGCTTGTTTTTTTCATCATTTAATTCTTTTCCATTCCCTTATTTATTTCATTTATTGAATAACGATGGTCAGATCATCTAACTCGCTGCCAACATCGTAAAATAAATCATTACGGGTATTAATAATGGTGATCGTGCGTGTCGCATCACTATTGATATCCACGCTGGCTGTACTTGTTTCCTTTCCATCATCAATGATATAGCTGACGGCATAAGGACTGGACATTTCTTCGATCGTATAGCTTTGATATGCCAGATTTTCCAATCGCTCACTGAAGCCATTTTCCTTATCCAAAGTCACCATGCGCTCAAAGTCATTTCCACTGACTCGGATAATGAAGCTTTGCGTGGTTGGTAAGACCAAAGAACCATCTTTTTGACGCAGGCGTTTGGTTAAGGTCATCGTTCCATTTTGTACGTTAGGCAGACGATTGATGATACCGATGATATTGGTACGCTGGGCGGTTGCCTCAAAACGTGCTTCATCTAATAATTCAGCGGAATTCACCAAATATTGCACAGGATATGGAGAACCAATCTCACGAATTTCATACATGCCGCTTGGATATTGCGTCAAGGAACGATGCCAAGAATTTGCTTCGTTTAACTCATAGCTGTCACGAATATTTTCACCGATGATTTCAAAGCGGAAAACCTGTCCGCTAGCCGGTGGTAGATAGTTATCCTCATTATCCAACATATATTTAAATACTTCAATTGTATTTTGATTGATGGTTCGCTCATTAATGACTTCTACGATATGGCGTTTCCCCGGAGTAATGGTAACCGCTGCACTATCGGTTTCCGTTCCGCCATTGACACGATAGGTCACCCGATAAGCATCCTGATCAATTTCGCGAATATTATAAATTCCTTCACTTAAATCCCGTAGTGTATACGTGAACGCATTGCCCCCATTCAAAAGAAGTTGCTGCTGGAAGGAAGCATTGGATACCTCAACCACATATTCATCCCCATCGGCTGGACGTACCAGCGTACCATTTGCCTGACGGATAAATTTTGTAATTTCTAACGTCGATAAGATGGAAGCGCGAGTATTGAGAATCTTTACCGTATGCATCGTGCCATCAACATCAAACGCAGCCTGCTCGCTTTCTTCTTCATTATCTACAATATAAGAAACCTGATAATTTTTTGCCAGTTGCTCAATGACCTGATATCTTCCCCTTGGCAAGTCATTCACATGAATCTGCCAATTATTATCCTTATCTAATATAAAGCGACGTTCATATACATCACTGATGATATCCACATCAAAACGTTCATGATCATTTGGGACGACCAATTGACCTTGGGCATTGCGCACTACTTTATTAATTGTCAATGATCCAAGTGTACTCGTATTGCTTGTATTGATCATCAAAACCAGATTACGGTTGCCTTGCACCCTGACGATGCCATGACGTACCTCACTGCCGCCATTGACGATAAAGCTGACTTCATCATTTGTGTCGACCTCATCAATCACATATGTGCCATCCATCAGATTGCTAAGCGTAATCGCAAAACGATTGGCGGCATTTAAAGTAAACACCTCATTATAACCCGGTTTTGATACATGAACACGAATGCTGAAGGAGGCAGGAGGTAATTCTAATTCTCCACTTGTCAGATTGCGGACATATTTTTCGATACGGATACTGCCGGTTTCCTTTGGTTGTGCATCAATGATATTTACCGTATTGACATTATTGCGAACCGTTACCACAGCTCTGGCAACTTCGCTGCCGCCATTGATGATGAAACTCACATCATCCTGTGCATCAACTTCATCAATCACATAAATACCATTTTCCAGATGATCTAAACGAATCATCCAGTTATTCTCTTTATTTAAGATAAAGTTCTGATTAAAGCCTGGTTTGGATACATGCATGGTAATCTGGAAATCATTGGATGGTTTTACAAGAGCATGATTTCGACGAATAAATTTCTCCATCAAAATACTGCCGCCAGGCTGTTTTCGCGTATTGATGATTTGTACGGTATTACTATTTCCCGCTACTTCAACGATGCCATAATCACATTCACTGCCGCCATTGACGATAAAGCTGACCTTATCGCTAGTTGTTGTTTCCGCAATGACATATTGTCCGTCTTCTAAATGCTCCAAAGTAGCCATCCAGCCATTTTCTTCATTCAGTGTGACCAGCTGATTGAAATTTGGTTTTGAGATATGGAAGACATATTCCCCTTTGGTTGGTCGTATGAGTTCCCCATGCTCACGTACATATTTAGCAAGTGTGATACTGCCATGTTCTCTTTCATGGTTCACCACTTGCACACTTGTCTGATTGCCTGCTACCTTGATAATTGCCTCATCCAAATGTTGTGTGCGATTGATGATATATGAAACGCGTTCACCATGCAGCTCTATCACCTCATACGTACCAGGACGCAGATTCTTTACACTTGCTCTAAAATCATTTTCACTCGTCAAGGTAAAGGTTTTTTCTTCTCCATTGCCCCTTACCATGACTTCAAAAGATCCACTCGTTGGACGAATCAATAAATCACCACTCATGATATATTTCGAAATGTCAATACGTCCCAACTGTGTCTGATAAGGATTAATAACATTGACGGTGTTGGCATTGCCCTGTACATGCACCATGGCCCGTTTGCTTGGGGTGGCATTGTTTACTACATATAAGACATCACGACCACTTTCCTCACTTACCTCATACCAGCCATCCTCTAAATTCCGCACACTGGCATAAAAATGATTGGCATGATTTAATAATACCCTGCTACTATGCGTTTCTCCTTTGATCATGATCCAATACATAGCATCAACATCCGGATAACGATAACAACCTTCTTCATCCTTAAGCAGTTTACATATTTCAATACTTCCCTGATGGTGCGTTGTCTCATTGATGATCTTCACCGTATTCATCGTATTTGCAATCTGCAGCTGCGCCTTTTCACTTTCCATTTCGCCATTGACAATATAGCGCGTATCCTGTGCACCCAACTCTTTTACTTGATACATGCCCCATGCCAGATCCTGTAAATGCACACGCCATTTATTATCGGCAGATAGTGTCAGCACCTCACGGAAAGCATTTGGTCCACTTACTTCCACTTCATATTCCATATCGGTATCCGGACGTTTGAAACAGCCACAATTTTCATCACGGATGACCTTGCTGATTTCCAGTGTGCCTTTTGCACAATTGGCTACATTCACACTAGTGATACGCATATCCTTTTGTTTCAGCACAATGTCCACACTTGGCTGCTGCACGCCATCTACCAGATAATAATGTTCATCAAACGCTTCATTTGTCTGCTGCATGATACGATATGCACCACGATCGACTTCCACACTTTGACACCAATGATTTGCCTGATTTAAAACGAATGTTTTTTTCTTCTCTTGACTGATCACATCCATATAAAAGACATCAGACGCATTTGGAGATACGATATCCTGCGTACAATTTTTCACCACAGCCTCTAAATGCAATTTCACTCTGCTTGGTTGACGGTTAATTACATGCACCGTAACATCGTCTTTCCCCACTTCAAAATAACCGCGCTTACTTACTTCCCCATCATCGATTTGATAGACAACATCAGTTCCGCCATGCACCTCGATGATTTCATAAACCCCGC
This sequence comes from Longicatena sp. 210702-DFI.1.196, assembly GCF_020563125.1. Classification (NCBI taxonomy): domain Bacteria; kingdom Bacillati; phylum Bacillota; class Erysipelotrichia; order Erysipelotrichales; family Erysipelotrichaceae; genus Longicatena; species Longicatena sp. 210702-DFI.1.196. Next base: position 77,151 of record NZ_JAJCPX010000002.1, read on the forward strand.
TTTCCTGCTGTTGCAGCACCTTCGTCCAATGATTTTTTGCATTTAGTTCAAACATCTGCTTGCGCCCATTATGCAGCAGTGTAATCTGAAACTGCTCCTCTGGCTTAGGCATCTGCAAACTTCCATCTGCATCCTGGATATGCTTTTGGATGGTGATATCCGCTTTTTTATTGGAAGATACCACAACATTGACACAAACATGTTCTCCATTTAATTCAATACATACCACATCTTCAAATACCTGACCTTCGATTTCAAAACGCACCTTGTAATTTCCTTGAACACTTACCGTATATGCCTGTGGTTTCAGATCACACAAGCAATCACAAAATTCATTTTCATCTTGTAAGGTTAACGTATATTCTTCCTGTTTGCTTGTAACTGTGACAGCTATCTCATCCTTTGGCTTTGGCATCAATAAGGTACCATCCTCATCTATGCAGCCTTGAAATTCAATACAGCCCTTCTTTATTGCATGATTGATAATCGTAACACAAACATCCTGTTCATCAAGATCAACAACAGCACTTTCACATGGCAATTCATTGACAATATAGCTGACATGATCCGCATTTGCTTCACGAACTTCATAATGACCTTTTGGCAAATCATACAGACGCATACAGAAATCATTCTCATGCGATAAGACGATTTTACGTTTATACTCTTCACTTTCCACAATGACATCAAAACGTTCCCAGCGTTGTGGGCGGCGCAGTGTGCCATCTTCATCTTCTACTTGCTTGTTGATTTCCATACAGCCAATGAAATCTTCTTCATTTATCAGCGTGATATGCTTTTCTTCTCCATCATATAAGAAATAACCGGTATCTTGTAAACTACCGTTGATATCAAACAGTTTGCATTCATGCTCTAGTTCACTAATTTCATAATGCTGCTTTGCCAGATTGGTAAGACAGACACAGAAGTCATTATCGTGATGCAATTCATAAATCTCATGACAGTTTTTACCTTTTAATAAGATACGATAACAGCTGTCAGGATCTGGCATAATGATACGATCAGCACAGCGCAAACGCTTTTCAATACATACCATACCATGCATACGTGGTGTATTGATGATATCTACATCGATATCTTCCATACCTAAGGTAACATCAGCTGAGGCTACCGGTTTCCCGTTTATGCGATAGGTGACATCATAATCCTCACATAACTCGCGAATGCTATACTGTCCCTCTTCTAAATCATCAAAATATACACAGAAATCGTTGCGTTCATTCAGGTGGTACGTGTGTGTAAAACCTCTGCCCTTTAATTCAAATGTGAAACTATCTTGAGGACAAGGCATGACAAGACTTCCATCCTCTTGCTGTACATATTTAGTAACGGTTAGCATTCCACTGCAATCTCTAACTTGATTAATGATACCAATCGAAATATCATTTAATCCCAATGTCACCTTAGCAAAATTAGATTCTTCACCATTGATGACATAGCTGACATGATACCCCATCGTATCCTTTTGAATGATACGATATACTCCTTCAGCCAGATCATCCAATAATACACACCAACCATTGCTGGCTTTTAAGGTCGTATGCACACAGGTGTCAACACCTTCCACAAGAACATCAAATGCCTCTTTGGGCTGTGGAAGACGTGTCGTTTTATCACAATCCCGAATAAGGGTATATAGTTTTAAACGTCCGCTGTGTTTACGATGATTGATAATCAAAACTTCCTGATTACAGGTTCCCAGATAAACAAAGGCTTCCTCCATCACTTCACGATTCACCAGATAACTGACATCATAATTCTCACAATCACATTCACGTATCTGATATTCTCCCGGCTGTAAGCCTTCTAATAAAATACACCAGTTATTGGAAGAGCGCAGGGTATAGTTTTCACAGAAACAAGGACCGCTGACTTCCACACAAAATTCTTCATCTTGACTTGGTTTTACCAGCTCTTGACTGTTGGTTTCTTCATATTTACAAATTTTTAAAATACCGCTGCTGCAAGTACGCACAGAATTGATGATTTTTACCTCGTTGTCGCAACAATCATCAATCACAAAACGCGCACTGCTGCATTCTTTCCCTCCATTGACCTGATATTGTACCTGATACTCTGAATCACTGCATTCTCTGACTTCATAGCCTCCAAAACGCAGATCACAAAAGCTCATGCACCAGTCATTATCAACATTTAATTCAAAATCACGTTTACAGAAATAAGAGCTCAGTGAGACTTGAAAGCACTCATCTTTTTGAGGCTTTACCAAATCACCATTGGCATTACGGACATATTTACAAATACTCACACTGCCCCGATTGCGTTCTTCATTGATAATCGCAACACTGTTACAGCCTCCACACATGATATCAACAATGGCACTGGTACGCTCTGGTCCATCGTTCACACGATAGGTCGTCATATAATCTTTATCTGAACATTCTACGACCTCGTAACAGCCTTCACAAAGATCTGCCACATCGACACAAAAATTATTATTGGCATTTAATAAGAAGGTATCATTACGACCACAACCACACAACATGACCTTGAAAGAGTCCTTCTTATCCGGCTGTGTGATACAACCATCACAGCGACGAATAAACTTACAGATGCGAAGAGGACTTTCTTGTTGTGGATTACAGGTATTGTCAGGATCGGTATTAATAATCAGCACCGATGCTTCCTCACAGCTGTTTAATTCTAAATTGGCATAATTTGTTTCTTTTCGCCCATTGACGATATAACTGACCTCATAGCTGGCATTATCGCTGATTTCCGTAATATCATAATAGCCCGGTTCCATATCGAATAAGGTGACACAGAAATTATTTCGCTCATTTAAACGAATGATGCGATCTTGATTCCAGGCGATAATACGGACCTGAAATTCTTCAAAACGATTTGGCCGGCATAATTCACCGCAAGTGCTGCGAATGTATTTCTCAATGGTTATGCTGGTCGTATCACTTTGGGCATTGATGATTTGCAAATGATTTTCACCCTGTGTCATTTCAAAGACATTATCGACATTCGCCACATCGTTAAAGCTATAACTGACAGAAAAGCCTCGCTGTGGCATTTCTTCAATTGTATAACGATTTCCCACACGCAGTTGCTCAATGACGATGTGAAATTGGTTTTCCACATTCAAAGTGAAGCATTGTTCACATCCTCGCATATCCACGATACGTATTGGAAATTCCCATTGCGGATCTATTGGCATACGGCAGCCATCACGATCCAGCACTACTTTTTCAATATGCAATGATGTTAAAGGAATGCGACGATTGATAATTTCAACTTCTCTTGTTTCGCTTGATCTCTCGTCAAAAACAAAATTGATATAATCCATTTCACTTTCTTCACCATCTAGTTTATAGGTGATGGCATATTCGTCTTCATGTAACATCTGTTGGCCATTTTCATCCACCTGTACTAAAGCCAACTGTACTCCTTCCACATATTCCACTACGACACTGCCCGTACCGCTTTGCGCATCAATGGGAATATCATATTCACGGCATACGTCCTGTGAATCGCAAAGTTTGACATGACGCGTCGTTTCATGCAGCCATGGCGTTCCATCTTCCTGCTGCTCTCTTACTGTAATCCGCATGGTTCCTACAAAATCACAGGGATCATTTTCTATCGTTTCAAGAAAGCTAATGTGCAGCCTGTTTGCCAAGACTTCCTTTAAGCGTTTGCTCATCTTCATCCTCCTATCGTATATAAGCAATCCAATCCTTATACATTCTAGTATATGAGCCCGCCCAGAAATTGTTCTATGTACCGTTCGAAAAGATAGGCAAATTCCACATCATCATTTAAAAAAACCGCTAATTCCAAAGCGGTTCTACTTGAATAAGCAAATAAGGCTGATCATCCTTGCGTAAGAAATGTATCCGCAAGGTCACATACGTATCGTCTAATTGAAGTGTAATAACGATCGGTATAGATACTTCATTCATCCATTCATCATCCTTTACCTTATAGTATGTTCCTATTTCAACATGTCACAAGCTTATACATGAATATCATCATCAAAAATACAAATTAAGACCATATAATAAAAACTTAAAGCAATGCACATGATTATGCCATAAAGTAGAGAAAGTATTGCCGGTATCGCAATATTCACATTATCCAGGACACTTGCCATTAACGTAAACAGTTGTAAAAAAGGATTTGCTCGTGTCATGATATCAATAACGGCCGTTGCCGGAACCAATGAAATAGAAATCTCAAACATCGCATCCATACAGCTATAATATATGGCAGCGATTGCTCCCAAAGCAAGCAATGAGTAAAAGACGGATTGATAATGTCGTAAAATAATCAGCAAGGCATCTTTCAATATGCGCAAGGGATGCTTCTTACCATTTAGTATTTCCAAAATAGCAAATACTTGCCAGGGAATATAAAGCATAAGCAGTAGCAGCAAGATTGGTGTCAATAGATATTGTAAAAACGCCAGATCTTGATTTTCCATAAGTAAGTAGGATACAAAACTGCCCCCAGCCATCAATAGAAAAAACACACTTTGGGTCATAATCAGCGGTATGCGACAAGCTTTCATATCCACACGCAAATCATCATCTCGCTTTTTCTTTAGAAACTGATACAATACCAGCATGTACACATAAGCAGAAACAATGACTAACACATATAAAATCCCATAAAATAATAGGGTATTTCCATTCCAATACATGAAATTCGCCAAAATTGTATATACGGAACAATACAAAAAGCTAGTCAGCATTAAGAGCATGACAAAATTCTTTACTTGTCCTTTAAGATTTGTAAATTCCATAAATTCTTTCCATGCTTTCATATCCTTACCTCATTTTTCTCTATCAGATTTATTACGAGCGTTCTCTGCTCATTTCATATACATTTGCTAAAAAGGTATACAGCACGACAAGTATTACATATTGTACTAAGAAATACACAATACAAAATGCTAATAACAGCCAGATCGTTTCCATATGATCTGCCCCTTGCTGAACAAGTGTTAACAAAGCCTGTTCTAAGGAATCGCTCTCCTTAATAAATGGCTTTAATACCATGCTTAAACCAATTTGCGATAGGATATTCCACAGCACATAGAAACCACCTGCCCAAAATAAGGCGGATGCCTGTACTTTCATAATGTGCAATGGTTTTATGAATAAATCTTTAATGTGTGTATCCTGATCATAGATCAGCCAGGCAATGCAGGCATACCAATAGACGAAAAACAGGCTGAGAAACGCAGATACCAGCATGTATAAGATTGGTAAAAAGGCACATACACTGACAGCTATCTGCAAAAACAGTTGCAACAAGCTTAAGCATAAACCAATGACAATCTGTTCACCGGCCTTAGAAAAAGAATAGCGGATATCCTGTTTGCGGAAACGTAAACTTCTGACCCTTTGAATAAACAGAAAGAGCATCGTATTATTGACCACTACACAAAGCAGCGATAATGCCAAAGAAAGCAAGGTTGCTCCTAACCCATTACCCAAAAAACCGCCAACATTTTGGATGAGTGCTATTAGTAAGGAAACAAACAGCAGCCATCCATATAGAAATAGGAAATGCCCTTTTAACTGCGTTTTCACCTGCATCTTGATTTCATGATAAGTATCCATGTCCATCTTCCTCTCAAACACAGTGTATTATATCATATCGTCCGTAAAGAAAAAAGCAACATTACAATGCATGCTGCTTTCCTATGGCTTTTTCACAGGGAGTGGACACATACGTAACAAAGTAACGTGCCACCTTTTTTCTTCCCAAACATTTTAAAGCAATGCTTTCCTGATTACGCAATACGATATTGAGTACATCCAGATCATTGCGACTGCTGCTAATACTCCATTTTTCAACATCTTCCCAAAACAGCAAGAAACATTCATCCTTGCCATTATTTAAATAAAAGATGGCATATTTATCATAAAACTCAATCAACGTCACATCTTTCACAAACAGCAGATAATATAAAAACATGAACGTAATAACGATACCAATCAGATATAGACGCGTAAACATCAATGCTAAGCCTATCGCAATACAAACCAAGATAAACAGATAAGGTTTTGCGTTGATATGGTCAATCAATTCTCCATCTGTGGGAAGATTTCGGATTTTTAATATCTTACTTCTAACGTTCATCTTCAGACACCTTCTTATCTAAAATTTATTATATCTGAAAATTTATTTATATCAATAATATCACACAATTCCACTTATTTACTTAGATATTTTCAACAATCATCCTCTACATTTCCATATTCTTCTGACATTGCCTCTTCACTGCAAGCTTTTGACGTTTTTCTCTTATGATCCACTTCTTTTTCTTTGACAAAGCATACAATCTGACATAAGATAATCTTGTTATAGAAAGGTGGCGTCACATGGACATTTTTCATGAAATCAATCAATGGGGCAAAGGCTCTGTGTTTAAATATGGATTCTTAGATACCCTAATGATCATGTTATGTTTTCTAGTATGCGCTTATCTGTTAAAACGTCTTATCAATCGTTCTATTAAGCGCCATGTTAAAGTAAATACCAGATTTGTTATGCGCTTAGTGAAAATCACGTTATATACCATTGCTATTTATGGCTGTTTATCCCTATTAACACCATTTGAAAGCGTACTGGGCAAAGTATGGGGATCTGCCGGCATCATTGCGGTTGTGATTGGTTTCGCGGCACAAGAGGCTATGGGGAATTTTGTAAATGGTCTTTTGATCACAACGTTTAAACCATTCAAGATCGGGGATTTGGTTAAGGTCAATCAAGGGGAATATGAAGGCTATGTCGTTGATATTTCCTTACGGGATACCGTCATTCAAACATATGAAAACACCAAGGTGATCATACCAAACAGTGTTATGAATAAAGCGGTATTGGAAAACGTTAGTTTAAATGACAATACCAAAGGAAACTTTTTAGAATTGGATATTAGTTATGAAAGTGATATGGATAAAGCTATGCGCATCATCAAGGAAGAAGTTATGGCACACCCTAATTTTTTGGATCATCGCAGCCAAGATGAAGTTACAGCTGGTGTAGAACCCGTCATCGTCCGTCTGATACGCTTTAACGATTCCAGTATTACTTTGCGAACAACGGTTTATTCTACGTCAAATGCGGAAGGCTTTGCTTTACTATCTGATTTAAGAATTGCCATCAAGCATCGCTTTGATGCTGAGGGGATTGATTTTCCTTATCCACATCGCACAATTATTACAAAATCCCAACACCCGAATGCTAACGACGATTCTATAGAAACAAGATAACTTGATAAGAAAAATGACTTCGGAGAACCTAGGCGATACGTTCTCCTTTTTTATAATATTTTCAATATCTTTACAGAAACAAGCCCTTTTCATGTTATTTCTTTACATGTACTAACGATAACCGTAAAAACAATGGAAAATTGAAGGAACACTACTTATATAAAAAAAAGAGGCACTATGCCTCTAACAATCTTTCTTTACTTTGCTTTCCTTTTTGCACTTTTGCGAACACTCTTATCATGATTTCCAGGACGTTTTGCTCCTCTTCGTGTGGAACCATCCCCAGCATGACGATTGTTTCGTCTAGATGCATCACGAGTGTTATTTTTTGCCCCATCACGGCGATTCGTCTTGCGTTTTGGCGCACTGTCAATTTCAACCATGACTTCCTGTTTACGAATGGTCGTACGCTGCATGTTATTCAACACAATGTCTACTTTATCTGCTGCAATATCAACCAAAGAGAAATTTGGTCGAACATCAATACGTCCAATCGCTTTCGGACTCATGCCACATTCTTCAATAATTGCCGCCACGATGTTACCAGGTTGAATGCCATGGGTGCGACCTACGGAGAATTTCAATGTGATGGCATCAAAATCTGATGCATAACGTTTTACATTTTCTTCTTCCTCAATATCAATGACCTCATTCTTATAGTTCATAGAAATCAAAGCACTGATGATATTTTCAAGGGCAATGCCATCTGCCATCAAAGCATTGGCAATTTCTATACTTTCTTCCGTGATTCCTTCATCGCAAGCTTCTTTAACTTTGGCAATAAAAGCATTACGATTCGCTTCCATCATTTGAGCACTGGTTGGCAGGGCATGACGAGTGATATTTGTTTTTGTATAGCGGATGACATCTTTGATAGCACCGCGCTGTTTTCCCCCACTGATTAATGTGATAGCAAGTCCTTTTTTACCGGCACGACCCGTACGCCCTACCCGGTGTATGTAATATTCCATATCCTGAGGAATATCAAAGTTTACAACCAGATCAATATCGTCTACATCAATACCTCTTGCGGCAACATCTGTCGCAATCAAGATAGGACTTGTCCCATTACGGAATTGTTCCATTACACGGCTACGGAATTCTTGTTTCATATCTCCATGCAAGGAAGTCGCTTTAATATCATGCTTATTTAATTCTTCGCATAATTCATCTACCATCTTTTTGGTATTACAGAAGATCATACACAGATCAGGATCATAATGATTTAAAAGAACCCGCAAGGCATTCGCTTTTTTGCCTCGTGGTGCTTCATAATAAATCTGTTCCACAGTATCTATCGTACGTTGAGAAGATTTAATTTCTACACGTACAGGATCTTTTTGAAACTGTTCGGTGATTTTTAAAATCGCTTGTGGCCATGTAGCTGAGAATAAAATTGTCTGATGCTCATTATCCGCCGGCATCATAGAAAGAATCTCTTCAATATCTTCCTTAAATCCCATGTTCAGCATTTCATCTGCCTCATCCAGAATGATCATGTTGACATCCTGCAATTTCAAGGTACGGCGATTTAGATGATCCATAATTCTTCCTGGTGTACCTACCACGATACCACAGCCGCGTTTTAACAGCTGAATCTGGCGATCAATGGGCTGACCACCATAAATCGGAACAATTTTTACACCTTCCTTATACTTGGAAAACTTGCGCAGTTCAGTTGCGACTTGCGTCACTAATTCTCTGGTTGGACAGATGATCAGTGCATTTGGAAACTTATTTCCAGGAATAACTTTTTCGATTGCTGGAATACCAAATGCGGCTGTTTTACCTGTTCCTGTATTAGAACGACCCAGCACATCTTTTCCTTCCAGAATGCATGGAATGGATTGTGCCTGAATGTCGGTTGCATTTTCGTATCCCATTTCCTCAACAGCCTTCATAATTTCGCTGCTGATTGGTAATTCATTAAATGTTGTCATTGTTACCTTCTTTCTATCATTCGCGATAGCTTTCACTTGACGCGATAACTCACTAAGTTTATCACATGTTGTTTCACACCGTCAATTCATTTCTTTTACATACTACCCAAAAAAGACCTAACTATTCGCATATCTCCCATATGTATCAAAATGTAACCTCTTTCCTGAAATACAAAGATGTGCTATAGTTAAAGAGGAGTAAGTTTACATGAAAGCGTTAAAACCGCAGATGATACGCATACTCATCCCCAATTACATTATATATATACCAATAACCGTCATCAACCACGGTTAAAAAGGTTGATAGAAAGGAAGCGTATATTGTAAGAATGACTGCTTAGATGCGTCATTATTCAGATATACCAGATAATCAGATGAAATTACGAAAATTACTGGCTGTATGGCTACTGTGTTTCGCTATGGCCGGCTGTTCTTCCAACGATAGTCCTTCCATGGAAGAAATCGATTTCCGTTTAGAAAATGCAGGATATGAAGTAACAGGCTATAAAGGCTCGGAAGATAAAATTATCGGTATGGTAATTATAAAACTCAATACAAAAATAACGTTAACGAATGAAAAAGGTAAATTGTCCAGCATTACGTATATGGATACGTTATCAAAAAATCAATATACCATTGATGTAACCAATGATTCTGCCATGTCCATCGTTAATCATAAACAGCAGGTATGCATGTATGATATTGAAGGTGGCAAGCAACAAAAAAATCCATCCATCTGTGATCAAAAGGATGAAGAACACGGCAAAAAATTGCATGATGATTTTTACGCTTTCTTAAAAGAACTTGATATTGATGTATCTGAATTGACGCAATATTACAACTGGTTTATGACGGATTAGGATGTTTCGTTGATTAACCTTTTGATATCTATGCAAGTCCTTCCCTTTTATCAATATCTAATTGAGTAGGAGGAAACAATTGAGTTTCCAAGCTCTCACACCACCTAGTATGTCCCATACCTGGCACACCACATAAAGAAGACCCTGACAAACAGGGTCTTCTTCACTATAGGGGATAGAATGATCAATACGTAAATAGGGATAGTCTTCGGGGATTATTTACGCATAGTAGCAGTTCTCACTGCCATCGTTAGTATACAATATAGCGAATAGAAAGATTTGTCGAATTATGTCAGACGCTTCATTTTTTTTCACAAATCGTAATTTGGTCCTTTATGAAATCATAAAAATCTTCATATAATACAAATTGTATGGCATTCTCTTGTTCATAAGCAACATAACAAATATCACGGCTGTCATAAATAATTTCATAGGCATCCTGCTTTGTATAGATGATTGATAAAGGTATTTTATAACGCGTTTTATTGCCGTTTACCATCTTATCTTCATATGCATAATGCGTACTAACATAAACCGGATATGTTACAGACATGATCTGCATTTCACCTTTTTCAATATCCGGAAGATAAAAATCAACATCATCCTGCTCAATATAGGCATGAGGGAATTGCTGTTTCGCCGCCGTAAGTATCTTTTCTTTATCTAAATTCAAAAAACTTATCATTTTTTACACCTCCCCATCATGGTAACATGATATCACATAACCATGGTTGGATTCCACATAATTTACCACAGATTCAACATACTTATCTGATGACTTTTTACTATACTATAGTCAGCAGGAAGGAACTAACCTCCTGCTAAGTATGACATATTTTCCCCTCAAAATTTCATACTTTCTCCCTTTCAAAAACATAATAATTTAAAGAAAAGAAACGAGAGCTTCCCCCTAAGTTCGCGTTTCTTTTCTTTATCCTATGCAAGAGATGTCTATCTAGCCAAAGCCTCATCGCTACAGATAAAAAATGTTATCTGCAGAGCCAGCAGAACATCACATAAGATTCTTCATACCTTCCTATTTCCATAGTACGAATAGAAAAAACCGCAGTTGCTATGATGTACCCTTAAAAGTAGACCTAAAATCAAACGATGGAAGGCCGATCAAAACATGGCTTTCCGTTGCTAATAAGCGATCCTTCTTTTCAGTTTCCCATAATTCAAAGAAAAACAATGCGATTTACACATAATTTTCCATACTCCTTACATACTTATCTCACATCTTTTTTGTATACTATAGTCAGCAGGAAGGGATATGACCTCCTGCGGTAAGTATGATGATTCCCTCAAAAATTCATACTTTCTCCCTTTCCATTTAATATACTATAATTTATCAAGCAAAAAAGACGTTTCCCCAAGTAACGTCTTTTTTGTTGGATGTTCTATTTTTTTAAGGCATATGCTTTTTATAAACTTCATAAAGTATTAGGATGAGCAGATTATAGATTTTTGTTTTAACCAAATTCTTTCATCACAAATTTATAACTTATGGATATGATGGCTTTTTATTATACTAGGTGTGTGCAAAAGGATTTACCTTACCTATAAATATGACCAATTTTCCAAATGACAAATCACACTACTCTTTTCCATAAATTAAAGGAAAAAGGTACAACGCCTTTTTGTTTATGATTTAATAAAAGAAAGAATACCTATCTCTTTTTTTCCAGAAAATTTCTCACATATTTTTACATGATTCAACGAAACTTGTCTGACATCCTTTTATTATACTATAGTTGACAGGAAGGAGTTCCTGTTAGAAGTATGACTAAATTTCCCCTCAAAGTTATTCATACTTTCTCCCTTTCAAAATTGAGTTTGAGTTAAGAAAAGAAGTACCATCCCTCAGGTACTTCTTTTCTTTGTATAGATATAATTTAGAAAATAAGCTGCATCAGCTCATATAATATCGGCACCAATAACGCAGGCAATAGATTGCCGATACGTATCTGTTTGCCAAAAAACAAATTAATACCGACACCAAAGATCAATACCGATCCAACATAAGATAAGTTTTGAGTCAAAGCATCAGAAAAAATAGGCGCCATGAAGGATGCCAGTAAGGTAATACCTCCTTGATATATGAGTAATGGCAAGGCCGCAAATATTACACCGATTCCTAATGCAGAAGCAAATACCATGGAGATAACGCCATCCAAAATAGCTTTTGTGATCAACATAGTAGGATCATGAAGCAAACCATCCTGTAATGCCCCAACGACTGCCATAGCCCCCACACAAATAATCAGACTGTTACTGACAAAACCCTCCACAAAGCGGCTATCACTGGATTTAGTTAGCTTCTTCAGATATTCTGCCAATGCCTCCATACGATCTTCTAGTCGTAATGCTTCTCCCAATAATGCCCCAATGCCTAAAGAAAAAATTAACAGCATAGTTCCACCGGAGATAAGCGTTGCCCCTTCTACCTTCATCATGCCACTGATAGCACCGCTAATCCCTATAAACATTGTACAAAGCCCAAGAGCTTGCATCAACAAATCGCGCATACGGGAAGGCAAACCGCCTTTCACAAATAATCCGATACCGCCACCGATAACAACAGCTATTACATTGATGATCGTACCCATGTCCCAAACCCTCTTTCTATCTTGTGTTTCACTGTACACGGAAGAAAAGTAATTGTCAACAAATATTTTCAAACATATGACATTTTCTTTCATATAACATGAAAATAATATCATTCCATTTCCATCACCATGTAAATTTTGTCGTTTAGCTTAATCTGTAAGCGCAGAAACACATAGGCAAAAAAAGAATTCCTGTAAGATCCATGTTAAACAACAGATCATACAAGAATACGTTTCTATTTATAGTAACGATGTTCTTTTAGATAACTTTCTTGAGTTCATTCATTAACTGTGCTTTTGGCATAAAGCCCTGTAGCTGTGTCATTGGCTGTCCATCTTTAAAAATAATCATAGTAGGAACTGACATGATGCCAAAACGCATTGCCAATTCACCATCCTGATCGACATCTACCTTTACAATATCCAGTTTTTCTTCTACTTCCTTTGCGACTTCTTCTAATACCGGAGACAGCATCTTACAAGGACCGCACCACGTCGCAAAGAAATCAACTAAGACAACACCTTGTGCAATTACCGAATCGAATTCAGATTTGTTTATAATTTTCATAGTCATTACCTCCAACTGTTTACAGTATAGCATGTTTTTTTTATTTCATGCATTTAAATGCCCAAATGCTTATGAATTGCGGCCACGATTCCATCTTGCATATTGGTAGCCGTCACATCATCCGCAATTCTCTTTACATTCTCCATCGCATTTCCCATGGCAATACCAAGCCCAGCCATCTGCAGCATTTCTATATCATTTTCCCCATCACCAATCGCCATCATCTCATCCAGTTTGATACCGGTAAGCATTTCTAATTTCTTTAATCCATATGCTTTTGTCACGTTTGGCATCATCACTTCTAACCATTTATCACTTGTTAAACCGATCCAATAACGGTCCTTTAAATCCTCTTTCGCCCGTTTAGCGACTTCTTTCATGACATATGGCCAATAAGTTACGGATATTTTATTTACATCTTCAATAATCTCTTCTTTTGTATGAATATAGCGTAAATCCGGATAACCTTGACGATTATCCATCATAAATTCAAATGCTCCTCCGGTCCATGGAAAATCATTTGGCAAAGAATGCAATTTGCGATACGCTTTCTTTTCTTCCAATAAAGCCGGTGGATTATAATCATACATTCCCTCATCCATATTTCCTATGATTTCTACTTTCCATTTTGAGAAATAGGTAAATACTTCTTGAGCGTTTTCTTTTGGCATCCGACCATCCACATGACGCTTCGCATGTGCCAGATCATACACCGCCATACCATTAACCTCAATCAAATAGCCGCCATATTTCTGCATCTGTAGCTGTTGTGCATACGGTAATAATTTAGCATAACTGCGCCCGCTTGCCAAAGCTAAGATGATTCCCTTTTTCTGTGCTTCTAATAATATATTTTTGGTATTTTGCGAAATGGTATTATCACTGCGTAATAAAGTGCCATCCATGTCCATTGCGATTAGTTTTATTGTCATAAACACCCTCCCAGCATAAGATGCATCTATGTTCATTATACACATTTTACGATGAATTTCATTACTTTTCTCATTTGCAAAAAAGTGTTATACTACTGGCAATGGAGGGATATCAATGAAATTGCAGAAGACCAACGCCATGCGTTTGTTAGATAAAGAACAGATACCTTATGAAGTATTTACTTATGCCCATGGCAAAGAAGCTATCGGTGGTACACATGTTGCTGAGTTACTTCAACAAAATCCCGATCAGGTGTTTAAAACGCTAGTGACCATTGCCAATACCAAAGAATATCTTGTCTTTGTGATTCCGGTGGCACAGGAATTAGATTTGAAAAAGTGCGCAAAGGCAGCAAATGTTAAAGCTGTCGAAATGATTCATGTAAAGGATATAAATAAAATAACCGGTTATATCCGCGGAGGTTGTTCTCCTATTGGAATGAAAAAAAGCTATCGAACCTTCCTGCATGAAAGTTGTTTAGCTTTTTCCACGATCATGTTTAGCGGTGGCAAGATTGGTTATCAGATTGCCATGGAACCAAGAAAACTGATAGCACTTATTCACGCTCAAACAGCCGATATCATAAAATAAGGTCCTCTAATAGGACCTTATTTTATGATCTACCAGACTATTTTTTAGCCCTTGCAGGATAAAAAATATATTTATCCAATGCTTTCGCGATTCCCATCTGATCATTGGTATCCGTAACATCATATGCATAACGTTTTAACGATTCCATCGCGTTCCCCATCGCGATTCCATAACGGACACTTTGAAACATGGTCAGATCATTTTCGGCATCGCCAAAGGCCATCATTTCATCTGGCGAGATATGATTTTCTTTACCGATTTTCAATAAAGCACTTCCCTTACTGACACCCTTTGGCATAATCTCGATCCATGCCGGTCCGACTTCGAGTATGTCATAATCACTTAATTCGCGGCGAATACTGTTCAAATGCTTTTTAAAATATGCGGCAGTTTGAATCAAAACGAATTTATTTATATCCTGTGTGATTTCATATTCACAATCCTGAATAGGTAAAAAGCGTCGTTTGCCTTGATTAAAACCATAATCCATTGGTGCACCAAACAGTAAGCTGCGGATTTTTTTCTTTGCTTTTAACTTTTTGCTGATGAAATCATAGTTATCATAGCCACAACAACTAATAACTTCAAAATCGTATTTCTTTCCCAAACGCATAACGTTTTTCGCATCTTCTGCCCCAAAAACGCCATCTACATAATATTCCTTTTTTGCAAAATCATAAATGATCTGCCCATTCACACCAGCAACGAAATTTTTCCCTTCTTCCAAATGCAAAGGTTTACTTACAAAGTCAATTCCACCTTTATCACGTCCTGTCGCTATCGCAATACTGATTCCCATTTTTTGCACTTCTAGTAAGCGTTTCTTCGTTTCCTCATCGATGGTTTTTTTACTTGTCAACAAGGTACCATCTAAATCTAACGCTATCAATTTTATTGCCATATCCTCACTCACTTTCATTCTCCATTATAGACCAAACATAAAAAAAGTAAATGTTTAACAGATAGAAAAAGAAAAGAGGTTCTTCATCAAGAACCCCCATGTATCTTATAATTTAGCTGCAGCCTCTTCATCAACGATAACGACAACATCCGGATGATTTTGTAATACAGATGCTGGACATGCTGGATCTACTGGTCCATTTACCATTGCGGCAACGGCATCTGCTTTATTTGCGCCAGAGGCAACCAACAGAATCTTCTTAGCTTTCATGATAGTAGCAATACCCATGGTAATTGCCTGTGTAGGAACTTTATTAATATCATTTTCGAAGAAGCGAGCATTATCAGAACGTGTTTTTTCTGTTAAGTCAACAATGTGCGTTTCTTCAGTAAATGGTGTACCTGGTTCATTGAAACCGATATGTCCATTTCCACCGATACCTAATACCTGAATATCAACACTGACATTTTCCATTGCTTTTTCATAGCCTTCACAATCTGCTTTTGTATTTCCATAAGGAACATGAATCTTATCTTCTGGAAGATCAATGCCATGGAACAGATTTTCATGCATAAATGTCCAATAGCTTTGGGAATGGTTACGGTCAATACCTACATATTCATCCAGATTGAATGACTGACATTTTGCATAGCTGGTACCATTTTCTTTATGATCCTTGATCATATTTTCGTACAGACCGATTGGACTGCTTCCCGTAGCTAAGCCTAAAACAGCTTCGGGTTTATTTGCTACTACTTCTTTCATCACCTTGAATGCTTCTGCACTCACTTCATCGTAATTCTTAACTTTAATTACTTTCATTAAATTTCTCCTCCTTGCATATTACACACACCCTTATTATAACGCTTTGTTAAAGCCTTTTCAATGTAGAAAGACAAAAGAATGATTTTCTCAGATAGCAATTTCTATTGCATTATAAAAAGGCAAAATTTGCCTTTTTACTACATCCAGTACGTAGCATATTCCTTATGTTTTTCCGCCCATTTAAGAGCATAAGAGCACGTCGCTGTACTTTTGCGTTGTTCCTTTTCTAATAGACTTTGATAAGCTGCCATCAGTTGTGCGGCAACGCCCTGTCCACGCAGACACTCATCAACAAAGGTATGATCAACATTATAATAATCTCCTTCATCTGTATAGGTCAGCTCTGCCAACAGTTTGCCCTCTTGCATCAGATAAATACGCCCGCGTTCCATCTGAAAATGCACTAGAACACCTCAATCGTATAAGCTGTGGTAAATGTTTTGCCTGGGCTTAACAGCATCGTGCCTTCACGATGGTAGAAATCTTCTTTGACCTCACTAAAGTCCGCATGTCCATACCATGGCTCTAAGCAAATAAATGGAGCACCTTTTTTTGCTGTCCAAATAGCGACATATGGATAACCGGCAATGCTGATAGTAGCCCCATGACCCTTAGGCCCTTTTAAGGTCAGATAGGCACTTCTAGCGTCTTTATAAATTAAGGTCGCAAAGTTTTCGATTTCTTCATAGCTGCATGGCATGTCTTTGATCACAACATCCTTTAATTCATATGGATGTTTTTTATCAGGATCAAATACCAACTGTTGCATATGCTCTTCGTTCGTGAAAGATAAAGTGTATTCCTCAAATTTCTCACCTTCACATAAAGGGCAGTTAAATCCCGGATGTAAGCCAAAGGTAAATGGCATTTCATTTTCTCCGGTATTTGTAATATGATAAGTAATCGTTAATTTATTGTCTTCTAATGTATAAGCAATTTCATAATGGAATGGGAATGGATACTGTGCTAAGGTTTCTTCGCTGCTGTCAAGTTCCATGATAACTTCCTTACCATCGTCTTTTTTACAATGTAAGGTTGCATAACGAATAAGACCGTGATTTTTCATTGCATACGTCTTCCCATCAATCTGATAATCCTTTGTATATGTGTTTCCGATAATTGGAAACAGTGAAGGATTTTTGCCTCCCCAGTTATCATTATCACCTTGCCACATATACTGCAAGCCAGTTTGTTTATCCGTAAAGCTGTAAATTTCTCCTCCTTTTTCCACAAAGGTTACTTCATAACGTTCATTTTCCAGTTTCATGCGTACATCTCCTTTTTTCTATATGTTTATTATATCACGAATATGATATCGCTTAGATAAGATTATGTTCTTTACAGAAATGATATAAACCATCCTCATCAATATGGCCACACACCACATCCGCAGCCGTCAATGCTTTAGGATTTGCATTGCCCATGGCAACACCAACACCGGCTGCCTTTAACATATTGACATCATTAGCCCCATCGCCAAAGCATATGATATCCTGCATGGCAACGTTCCATTTCTCACATAAATGGGCAATTCCTTTACTTTTATCTATATCACGGGCAGTAATTTCTAAGGTATGACGTGAATGTTCCACAATAAAGCTTTCTTGTAATAACTGCTTTATTTCTTCTGCCTGCCGTTGTTCACTCGGATAGGCTAGCATATTATACACCTTTTCATTTTCATAGGGCTTTTCTATTGGCATATTTAAATATAGTTTAAAAAATTCATCAAGGATGCGAGCATCACCGTAATGAGCGATGCAATCATCAGCGAAAGTAGAATAGCGTACTGCTATTTTTTCTTTCTTTGTATAGTCTAATAATTTCTGAATTTCATCCGTTTGCATAGGACTTTCTTCAAATACTTCATTTCCTTCCATGACCAAAGCACCACCATCATAAATACAGGCATCAAAGGCAAATTCACGGAAAAAGCGGGGCAGATTGCTTGTTTCAAAACGGCATCGGCTGGTCGCAAAACCAACCTTATAACCATTTTCTTTTAACTTATGTAGGGTATATTGTGTAGATTGGGGAAAATCATGTACACGATGGGTATACAAGGTACCATCTACATCAAAAAATAAGGCTTTTATTTTCTTCATAGCTTACTCCTTTACTTCATCATCAAACATCTTACCACAGAAAAAGCGGCATGGACACCCATACCGCCTATTTTCTTTTTAGAATGCTTCTTTTCCTTTTAAGTAAGTCATTTCTACTGAATAATCATCATTTAATACAACGATATCCGCATCATAACCGGCTACTAATTTACCCTTACGATCATCAACACCTAAATATCTTGCTGGGTTGATCGTACAAGAATTGATGGCATAATCCCAAGGAATCATTGCCTTTTCAACCAATACCTTTAAGCCCTGGTTTACTTTTAAAGTAGAACCAGCTAAGCCTTTGGTATCTGTCAAATGTGCACTTCCATCCGGATACAATTCAATCTCATTACCACCGAACAATACTTTGGTACCTACTGGCAAGCCCTTTACCATTAAAGCATCAGTAATCATGATCGTATAATCTCTTCCTTTTGCCATAAACAAATCATTTAAGGCATCTGGTGTAGAATGGTTTCCATCACAGATTACTTCACCAAATGTATCACGGAAACGCATAGCAGCGCCAACCAAACCTGGTTTACGGTGATGGAATGGTGTCATACCGTTAAAGATATGTGTCATACCGGTAGCACCATTAGCGATTGCCATACCAGCTTCTTCGATCGTTGCAGCAGAATGTCCAATGCTGACACGAACACCTGTTTCTGCACAATATTTCGTCAATTTGAAATCGTCATCTTGTTCCGTAGCCATGGTGATAACTTTAATTAATCCATCAGCGGCAGTTTGATAACGTTTGAATTGTTCTACATCTGGTTTTACGATACACTGTTCAGGCTGTGCCCCCTTGTATTTCATATCCAGATAAGGTCCTTCAAAATGAATACCTAAGATTTCCGCACCTTCATAGCCTTCCTTCACTACATTAGCTACATTGCGTACTGCTTTGGTTAATACTTCTTCTGTCTGCGTAATTGTTGTAGGGCAGATGCTGGTAACACCTTCCTCAGGAATGTTCTTCATCCAATTGCGCAATCCTTCAGGCTCTGCATCATTTGTATCAAAGCCATATGCTCCATGTGTATGGATATCAATAAATCCCGGCACAATGCGTTTGTCGCCATAGTCTTTATCTACTTCCTTAGCACCATAAGCCAGAACGTTTTTGATTTTGCCATCTTCAACTTCCAGCTGAGCTTCTAAGAAGTGCCCCATGACCCATACGCGTTTACTTTGAATAATCATGAAAAAATCCTCCTTTAATCATCCTTTTTTATTCTCTTTTATTATACTCCAAACCTTTTGATAAAGAAAGAAACGCGACTTTTTTTTCGTTTTTTTATTCCTTTTCCTCTTTCCTTAAGATGCATTCCACAAAAGTTATGCTTGTGTATGATAGATCCGCCTATTCTTTATTCTTATTTATTATTAGTAAGTTCTATAGTAATTATTAGTGAGTTCTATGCTTTAATTTAACAGAATTTTCTGATTTCTTATAAAATGTCTTAATTTTTAAGCATATAACTTTCATTTTATATAAGAAAAGCATAGAATAATCAACGGTAAAAGTGATAAAATTAACAATACGAAAAGGAGTGATTGAAATGAAACAAGCCATTCAATTAAAAGAAAACATGTATTGGGTAGGTGTTCATGATTTTAACTGCCGCCATTTCCACGGGGATCTATTTCCGATTAGTGAGGGGACAACCTATAATTCCTACCTGATCGTTGATGAGCAGATCACCTTGATTGATACGGTGGAGGAAGAATTTTTTGACATTATGATGGAGCGCATTCATTCCATCATTGGGGACAAACCAATCGATAATGTAATCGTGCAGCATGCTGAACCAGATCATTCCGGAGGTTTTGTGAAGTTCATGCAGGCATATCCAAATGCGCAGCCATACACTTCCAATGCCGGTGTGAAAATTATGTTGAAGCAATATTTCAAGGAATATGATTATCATAAAGTAAAAACCGGTGATACCCTATGTACCGGTGACTATACGCTCACCTTTGTGGAAATGCCGATGATTCATTGGCCGGATAACATGCTGACCTATGTGGATAAAGCAAACATCGTCTTTTCTAATGATGCCTTTGGGCAGCATATAGCAAGCTATGATATCTTTGATGATGCACATGGTTTAGCGAAATGTATCGATCGGGCAAAAGACTATTATGCAAATATTGTAATGCCATATGGTATGCAGGTTGCCAATAAATTAAAACAGATTCAAGAAATGGGATTACCAATTGATATGATTGCCCCTGCGCATGGCATCATATGGCGTACATACATAAAGGAATTATTTGATGCTTACCAGGAATTTGCAACATTTGCCGCAAAAGATAAAGTGGTTATTGTGTATGAAAGTGTTTGGAAGCATACCCAGATGATGGCAGAAGCATTGGCAGAAGGACTTGGAAGAAATGGGATTTGTGTAAAGATCTTTAAATGTTCCCTAACTTCTCCTGCTATTATTATGAAGGAATTACTGGATGCTAAGGCTATTTTAGTAGGTAGTGGTAACTACAATAATGCTATGGCACCAAGCATCGCTGCTTTCTTAGAAAAACTAGCTAGCTGCAAGGTAAAGAATAAAAAAGCTCTGGGCTTTGGTTCCTATGGCTGGGCGGATGTAGTGACAAAGCAGGTAAATGAACGTCTTGTACGAGCTGGCTTGCCTTTATTACAGGATGGTGTGGTATCACAGAATTATACACCAACCCAAGAAGATCTCGATGCTTTAATGGAACTAGGTAAAACGTTAGCAACAGAAATAAAAGCAAATTAAATATTAAAAAATTCTTACTCCATACGTACTTCAAAGAGGCACTATGATGAGTGAGAATTTTTTATATGCGTGCTTATTATATGTGTGCTATTCTATGCGTGCTTTTCTATGTGTGCTATTATGAAAGATACCACAACATTGTAACTATGATAACAACTGCTCGTATGCGGATATTAATTACACATAATATTTGGCTTGTGCCTTCCACATTTTCGCATACACCTGTTTTGTATCCTTCATCAATTCCTCATGCGTCCCTCGCTGCAACAGTTGTCCATGATCAAATACTAGAATATCATCACAGAAACGACAGCTGCTCATACGATGAGATATATAAATACTTGTCTTATTTTTAACCATGTCGTGAAAATGCGTATAAATTTCATATTCACTAATCGGATCTAAGGCACTGGTAGGTTCATCAAGAATCACAAAAGGTGCATCTTTATACAATGCTCTAGCAATCGCTATTTTTTGTGCTTCCCCACCAGATACATCTTCGCCATCCTTTTCTCGATAAAACATAGGCGTTGCTAAACCATCCTTCATGCGTTCTACACGCTTTCTTACTCCCGCCTGTTGTAGCACTTGCCAAACTCTTGTTTCATCATACTGCTGTTCACATGCGACATTTTCTCCTACCGGAAACTCGAAAAGAGTAAAGTCTTGAAAAACAGCCGCAAACAGATTCAGATATTCTTGATAATCATATTTACGAATATCAATCCCATTCAAAGTGATAGAACCCTCACTCACGTCATATAAACGGCATAATAGCTTAATAAAAGTTGACTTTCCGGCACCATTTGGCCCAACCAGTGCAATCTTTTGTTTCAAATTCAATGTTAAGGATACGTTTTTTAATACGTAAGTATTCGTATTCGGATAAGCAAAACTAACATTATGAAAGGCTATTTCAAATTCATTGTCTAAACGTTTTTCAACAGGCAGTGTACCGGTATCCAACTTATTCTCTTTTTTCATATATTCACTATAATAGCTTAAATACCCTATCATCGTACGTAACTGCCCATTATTTTCTACCAAAGATCGCAAAGCTTCATTTAATTTGGCTATCGCACTAGAATATTTCGTGAATTCCCCAATCGAAATAGCGTGTGAGAAGAACTTTAACGTGGCAAATATATAGGACAATAACATAACGATATGATTGATAAAAACATAAAATAAGGTGGATCTGCGTGTATATTGCCACTCTTTCCTAAGCGATTGATTCAATCGTTCACATAATGCATTCCATGCCTGTAATAACATTGGCTGCATACGATAGATACGTACATCCTTTCCCTTATCTGCATGGAACGCATAACTATCAAAATATTGCATTTCCTGATGCACTGACATATCATGCTCAAATATCTGCAAATTGTTTTTATTGACATACTCTGCGGATTTCCCATATAACAGCAGTAAGCTGATAAATAAGACACATAGTGTGCAAAGCGAGCCAACAGGTGTCAGAAAAAAGCCAAGTACCCCCGGCATCCTCTGCCCATATTTTTGACACAGTTCCAAGAGCAATACGATAGCAATGCTCACCGATAACAGATGTTGTACCATTTCGGTATAAATTTCAAGCAGCAGACCAAATCCTCCATGAATCGCCATTGCCGCATCCGCTTGTGAAAAAGCTTCTAAGCCTTCTTTATCCGCAAATGTCGCATAGTCTAGATCAATCGTCTTTAAACAAATCATCGCATTGAACTGACGATGAACAGACATGGAACGAACCTGACTTTTGCTTTTTACATAATCCAATAAAAGCCCAAACAGTAAATTAACGATTAACATGATGAGAATGGTATAACCGGCTTTTTCCCAATGCTGTTGTAATAAAGCATCAATAATGATGGCACTAAACAAGATTTGAAGATAAGGGGATACAGCTTCCATGGTATGGCGTAATAAGAAAATTGGTAAAGCAGAATGATCAAGACGATAGATAAAACGTAAAAGCTGAAAGCCTTGTTTATGCATTTGGTATAATTTCTTCATTCCTTCCAGCCTCCTTTTGATAATAATGTGCCTGCATCTGAAACATCTTCGCATAAGCTCCCTGTTTCTTAAGCAATTCCTCATGACTGCCTTCTTCGATGATCTTACCATGCTCTAAAAATAAAATACGATCAGCGAAACGGGTACTGCTTAGACGATGTGAGATAAATAACGAAATCTTCCCCTCACTTAACTGGGCATATTTCTGATAAAGCTCACTTTCCGCAATTGGATCTAAAGCACTGGTAGGCTCATCTAGTATGAGAATAGGTGCTTTTTTATATAAGGCTCTCGCTAACATCAGTTTTTGTATTTCACCGCCACTTAACAAAACACCATCCTTTTGCAGATACGTAGTAAGATGTGTATGAATTCCCTGTGGCAGCTGATCAATCTTATCTTGCAGACCGGCCTTTTGTAAACAGCTTAAAATACGTTCTTCATCATAGATGGCATAGGTATCGCCACACTGCATCTTCTTTAATAATCGATTCATAGCAGCATCTTTGCTCTTGAGCGTTTGTTTGTCCTGGCTAGTCGTACAGGCAACATTACTGGCAATGTCAAAGGCAAAAATCTGTGAGTCTTGGAAAACGATGGATAACATCGAAACATATAATTCATGAGGAATTTGTGCAATATCCATATCATTTACATAAATATGTCCGGATGTTAAAGGATACAAACCACATAACAGTTTTACCAGTGTCGTTTTGCCGGCTCCATTCATACCAACCAAAGCAATTTTTTCATTGGCATGCAAGGTGATATTAAAATGCTCAAAGATGGGTGGCTGCCCCGGATAAGCAAAGCTCACATCCTCAAAACGTATTTCATGACATTCTTTCAGCCTATTATCTTCAAGCGCATTTGTAGCTTCAAGATGCGTTTTTGCGTTTTCTTGTGGTTGAGATGTAGTAGATACTTCTGGAACTTCTTTACTCTCCATAGCCACCGTTTCTTGTCTGCCTTCCTTTTGATCTTTATCTTCCTGTGCCAGATATGCCTGTAGAAACGATACACTCAAAGACTCCTGATTCAAGATGGTCAACGTTTCAACAATTGTTTGCATCCATGCTGTAAAACCACTGACAACACCTAGGTAAAGCAAGAACTGTGCAACATCCAAATCTCCATTGATCATGAGATAAAGCAAATATCCATAAGCTGCCCCATCCCGTAGAAAGGTCGCCATTCTAGCGGCAGCATCTGCTAAAAAGCGTTTCTGCATGACATCTTGATAAATCGTTACTGCTTCTTTACGCAAGCGTTCAAAATTATCCGCAAACCATGGAGCTAAATGATACATGCGAATATCTTTGGCTTTTTCCAAATTGATGCTATCATTCTTCATACCCCAAAACTTACCATTGTTCTCCCAGAAGCGTCCCATCTTTTGGTATTCATAAATATTAGCTCGCCGTTTTGCAAACGCGGCTGCACCACCGGCAATCATAATCAAAAACAGTAGAAATGGCTGCAATTGTCCAATGCAAATGGCATATAGCAACAAACCTAACACACTGCTGGCAAGTGATATACTGCTTTCTAACAAAGCTCCAACACCATGACTGCTTCCCTGCAACAGCGCCTGGCGAATTTCCATTTCCATCTCGTTATTCTCACCATTCTCTAAGCTCAAAAGATCCATATGCACACGCCAATTATAAAAACGATGCATGTACAATGCCATTCTCAACATTTCAAAGATGCGCATGTTTTGCGCATGAAACCATGTATCAGCCAGATAAATACCTAGAATCCCGACGATCCATATACTCAGTTTCTCACAGATCGTAACAAGATCTATCTGATGTTCCAACAAGCCAACTAAATAAACAGGAAGCAGCATCAGAAGAATTGGTGCAATGGTTTTTAAAATAATTTCCAACACCATATACACATAATATTGTCTTCCACAACAACCGATATCTTTTAATAACATCCGCATATTATCTTTATAGCGATAGTTCTTTCGTATTTCTTCTCTAGTCATAACATCAACCTTTCTCATACCAACAGTCAATACATGAAATCATGATTTCATAACGATTCCTAACCGCAAAACAATCCTCCTATTTCTCCATTGTTTGACAGTTCTTAAGCTATCGTATGACTTCTAAAATGTTTCTATGGAAAAGTATAACAAAACAATAGTAAAAAAGACATTTCATTCACGAAATCCCTTTTTTCGTTCATAAAACGTCGTTTTCTATATGCCTTTAAAAGAGAATATTATCCCTTTCTATCAGAACATTGCAAAAGGTGCATATCGTGAAGCTATGCTTTATGTGCAAGCTTCGATTGCTGCTTCTTCATCACAGGATACAATCGGCAACATGATTTCACTAACGAATACACCAGGTTCATTCTGCAAGTTTAAGTAACCATCATAACGTTCAACCGTTAACTTTACCCGCTTCATGCCATGCCCATGATTTCCACGCTTTTCACTGATATAGCTCTTTTGATTGAAATTCAGATCTTCCATAGCTGCATTCGTAAACGACATATACAGCTGTTGCTTCACAATCTCTATATAAATCCTGATAAAACGTTCCTTTTCCTCTAACATCTCACATGCTTCAATGGCATTATCTAACAAATTGCCAATGATAACACATAAATCAATATCACGTATCGCAATATGTTTTGCGACATGTGCTTTACACTGCACATGTATCTGCTTTTGTTTTGCGATGGTCAACTTGGAATTGAGAATCGCATCAACCATCAAATTACCGCTTTTTACCAAAGCATCAACACTATCGAGATCTTTTTCCAGCTCAAACAAATAGGCATCTGCCTCTTCATACTGTCCTAACTGCAAATACGCTTTTAAAGATTGCAAATGATTATGATAATCATGCCGCCAGCCACGCATATTCATATAAACACTTTTTACTTCCGCATAATGATGCGCCATTACATCTTCTTGAAATGCTCTGGTATTTTTCTCAAAGTTCGCTGCATATTGCCCATGCAAATACTGCACCATTCCTATCCATAGCAACAAGAAAATGCCTGCACTTGGCTGTTGCAACGCCAGATAACAAACCAGCACGCTAACTCCACTATGTAATAACAGCATAAACCAAGTGACATGTAACTGTAAATACAATAAGATACCATACTGTATCGCAACCATTGATAAAGCAATGATCCAAACAGGCGCTGCCAACAGCCATACCATGACAAGATAATCGATGAAAAACGCAAGTATGCTAAATAGACCATATCGCAGTTTATCATACAAGGTGGCATCACAATAAAAGAAAAGAAAACAATACAGCAGAAAGAACCCACTTAACCAAATAACAAATTGAACATGGAGCATATACCCTATCCCAAAACTACATAAAATCAACAGCCACAATACCATATGTTTAGTTTTTCCAGAATCAAAATGGAAAAGTTGTAACTGTAACAGATAAATGCTGCATAAGGCAAATGCTATAGCCAAGAGTTCCATTTACATAGCCTCCTTAAAATGATGGGCAATAAAGGCCTTGCTCAGCAGACGGTATTTCCCTTTGGGAATCGGTATGCATTGTCCATTGCTCATCCATAGCGTTTGTGTATTGATTTTTTCGATAGCCTCAAGTTGAATCAGATAACTGCGTGATAAATGAAAAAACAGGGATGTTGGTAACGCTTCCTCCATTTCCTTCATTGTTTTTTTCACATGATAACATTGTTTTTTCGTATAAACATCCAAATAATGACCATCACTTTCTACATACAGGATATCTTTTACAGGAAAGCGCAGCCACTGTTTATCACAACATAGAGCGATGGTTGGCTGCTGTGTATTTAGTTTCTCTATTGCCTTATCTAAACAAGCGAACAGCTGTTCTTTTTTTATAGGCTTCATCAGATAATTTAAAGCCTGTACATTAAATCCATCATAAACATAATCACTGACACCGGTAATAAAAATGATGATTGTATCCTTGGAATACTTTCTGACGAGTTTTGCCAGCTCCATGCCATTTAATCCTTTCATTTGGATATCTAATAATAGAATAGGGATGGCATAGTCTTCCTGATAAGCAAACAAAAGGGCATCCGCATTGGAATAGCATTCGATTGTCAAAGGTTGATGATAAATGTTTTGATATTCTTCCACATAGTTTGCGATAAGTTGCAGCTGCACAGCCTCATCATCACATATTGCGATACGCATCAAACCCCTCCATTCTGTTTCCATTATACGCGTTGTTGCTTTATCTTACAAGCATAGGAAAAAAGAGCCTTTCCTTGCCTAAGTTTGGTTTATGCAGGTGGCTCTTGCTTATAGAAGAAGCATTATTTCTTCTTTAATTGTTTCATGCCCTGACGAATCAGTTTTTGTTTCTGACGTTTCCCCTTCGTAAAGAAAACACCAATAAAGATTAATAAGATACCGCCAACAGCTGTTAAATAGTATGGTAATTCTGTCTTTTCTTCTTCATATGTGCCATCACTCCACATGTTCAGCTTTTGTTTTTTGGCTGCTTTTTCTAAACTCTTTAATTCATCGGTATAAGCATAATCCCCATAGATATATTTGACTTCGGCTAAGCCTTGCTTCACCAATTCTCTTTGTAAAAGCTTCCCATCCGCATACACCCAGGCTAAGGTTCTGCCATATTTATCTGTTTCATCACTGCCATCATCATACTCTAATTCTATTGTTTTGGCATTGGTTAAGGCATCACACACATAGGCACTAGCTTCTTTTCCATAAGGTTCTTTTTCCTTTGTATATTCCGGTGCATTTATAGCCAGAAAACGTATCGTTGTATCTTTCCCTTTGACTATGAAATGTGCTGTATCGCCATCCGTACATTTACTGAAGGTAACCTTTTGTTTTGTATTTGCCTGGACTGGCAATAGACATATCAAGTATACCAAACATAAACAAATGAATTTCTTCATCCTATTCCTCCTTTATAAGACTTTTATTATACTAGATACCACCTACATTGAGCAAGTCGCTTTTAAAGATGCAGGTATCCTTTGTGTAGATATGCAGGTAACCCTTCGTGTAGGTATGAAACTAGCCCTTTGTGTAGATATGCAGGTAACCCTTCGTGTAGGTATGAAGCTTGCCCTTTGTTAATACTGATGCTTCTTAGGTAAAAATACATGTGCCACCGATATCATCAATGAAAAAAGATGAATCCTATTTCAAGAATCCATCTACGATAACTTTTTCTGCTTCCTCTACACTTAAGCCAAATGTCTGCAATTTCACCAACTGATCGGAATTGATCTTTCCAATAGCTGCCTCATGCACAATTTCCGCATCCACATGATTTGCTGCGATTTCCGGAATTGAGCTGATCTTTGCATGATCCATAATGATGGAATCACATTGAATGTGCGCACGGGATTTATTGTTTCCAATGGCAATAGGGTGGAATACCTGAATCGAGTCATCCTTCCCCACCGAACGGGATACGATTTGCACAACGCTGTCTTCCCCATTCAAATTCACGGTTACATCACTATGCGCAGTCTGCTTGCCATGTGTCATTAGTTTTTCATTGATGACCAACTTGGCATGCGGACCTAAGTTCGCTTCGGTTTTACGCATCGTAGAATCTACACCTTTGATCTGGCTCATATCCATCTGCGCATAAGCACCATCTTCCATGTGAATGATCGTTACCGGATTTAAGATACGACCACCACGGCCATTACCTTCTCCATAATGCTTTTCAACATAGCGCACCTTTGCGTTTTTTGCGATATGAAAGGTATGAATGCCATCATGCTGAGATGTATCACAGCCATCGTTATGAATACCACAGCCGGCAATAATCTCCACATCTGCATTTTCACCTATGTAAAAATCATTGTATACAACATCCTTAATACCGCTGTCGGTTAAGATAACCGGAATATGTAGACTTTCCCCTACCGTGTTGGCATCGACAATGATATCAATGCCCGGTTTATCCAATTTGGCATTAATTCTGACATGCTCAGTAGAATGGCGTTCAATGCCTTCACCATTCTTTCGCAGACTAAATGCACTTCCCGGCATAAAGCCACGTATATCGGCAATTGTCTGTAACAAGTCTTTTTCCATGTTTTCCATATGCTCACCTACTTTTTCAATCCGCAAGGCTCAAATTCATTCATCAAAGATGGCAAAATAGCCTCGCGTGTTCCTCTTGTTTTCATGCGACCATTCTCAATGATAATGATTTCATCCGCCAGCTGCATGATCCTTTCCTGATGCGAAATCAGGATGATGGACTGTTTAGATTGTGCCTGTAAATGCTGGAAAGTTTCCACCAGCTTCGCAAAACTCCATAAGTCGATACCTGCCTCCGGCTCATCAAAGATGGACAGTTTTAAATCTCTGGCTAAGATTGTCGCAATTTCAATACGTTTCACTTCTCCTCCGGATAAGGAAGCATCCACATCACGGTCTAAGTAATCCTTCGAACACAAGCCGACATCACTTAAATAGCTGCAGCAGACATCTTCATCCAGATCCTTGCCATGAGCAAGTGATAACAAATGCCGCACACTCATGCCTTTAAAACGTGGGGGCTGTTGAAAAGCATAACCGATTTTACGTTTTGCTCGCTCATCAACACTTAGTTCGGTGATATCTTCGCCATCAAATAAGATCTGTCCACTTGTTGGCTTCTCGATTCCCATGATGATCTTGGCAAGGGTAGACTTCCCTCCGCCATTTGGTCCGGTGATGACTGTAAATTGATTATCCGCAATTGTCATCGTAATATCATTTAGTATATGTTTTCCTTCTACTTCAAAGGATACATGCTTTAATTCCAACATCTTCATCGCTCCTTTATATCGCGCTTTTTTATTTTATCACAAAATTTGGAAAATATAGCATGATTTGATTGGAAAGCATGTAAAAATAGTAAAAAAAGAAGAACAGGTCTACTCATCCTGTTCCATTTCATCAAAAAGCCTTTGTATTTTTGTATGTAATGCATTTTGTCGTTCTAAACACTGACACTTTTCATCCAATAGCTGATCTTGTAAAGCAATGATATTTTCAAGTCCTGCTTTCAGTTGTTCATGGCTTTTATTAATTCTCGAATACGCCATAAAATCAAAGATGAAATTATCAAAGAAGATATCTGCTGTACTTAGCCAGCTCTCTATTTCCATTGGCGCGATATCAATGCTATGCACATCCTTAACTTCCTTTTGTAAACGTAACAAATCTTGTTGCAGTTGGGCAATTTTTTTCGATGCTTCTTTTACATGCGAATGCTTGATCATGGATGTCATCATACCGCCTCCGGCAATATCCATCATGCCCCAATCAGATGCACTGCTCATTTCAGATACAGCGAAACGTAACTTATCCGTAACAACATAGCTTGCCGCAATAGCCTCTTGCAGTTCTTTATCCAATAATTGTTCCTGTTCCAATTGGCTGTATAGCTCTGCTGCCTCTTTGCCATGTTCCCCTTGCAAAGCTTCCTGTTTTTGCATTTCTTCCAAAGCGCCGCGTAAAGCATCTTCTTGAGCAATTTCTTCTTCGCACTTTACTAATTCGGCATTGGTGATTTCTAGGTCTTGCTGTAGTCGACTGACTAGGATAGCTGCTTTAACAGCTTCCTGTTCTTCTTTGACTAAGCGCTCTTCCTTATCTTTCGCAAACCAGGCTGCTAAGCTGGCTAAAGAGGCATGCTGGAGTTTTTCAACATCCTGTTGTTCTTTTTCTGCGATATGCATTGCCACTTCCAGTTTCTGGCTGATTTCTTCATAGCGCTGTTCCAATTCTCTTTGATAGTCTTTTAAACCTTCTATTTTTGATAAGCGATGTTTTATTTCTATTATACTTTCATTCATATCCGTTTCCCCTTTCGTGTTATATCGTAATGTAAAGGAATATCTAATAGCGTTAACCATCCTTATAGAATTACGATTTTTGCAAGTCGCCTTGTAATTACACGCAACACTTCCCTAGGATGATTCTATATGGAATACAGATAACTTCTTGTATCTTTCATACAATCATACTGAACAGAAAAAGTCTAAAAGCTATCTTCCTATAGTTTTTAGACTTTTGTATCATTTAATTCTTCAAGCTCTGTAAAGGAGCTGGTATTCTTCCCATTCGATGAATCATGACAGAATTATCACTCTGATTAATTTTCATGATAGGGCCACTTCCTAACAAACCGCCAAATTCCAGTTCATCACCTGCTTGTTTACCAACTGCCGGAATCACACGAACTGCTGTTGTCTTAGAATTCACCATTCCAATTGCAGCTTCATCCGCAATGATACCACTAATTACCTCAGCAGTTGTTTCACCAGGAATTACAATCATATCTAAACCTACGGAACATACCGCTGTCATAGCTTCTAATTTTTCCAGGCATAAAACACCGGCACGTGTCGCTGCAATCATACCGGCATCCTCACTGACCGGGATAAATGCTCCACTGAGACCGCCAACCGTGCTACTTGCCATGACACCGCCTTTTTTTACCGCATCATTCAGCATTGCCAGACAAGCTGTCGTACCATATGCCCCACAAGTCTGTAAGCCCATTTCCTCTAAGATATATGCTACGCTATCACCGACAGCCGGTGTCGGTGCTAAAGAAAGATCCACGATACCAAATGGTACACCTAAGCGCTCACTTGCCAAGGAGCCAACCAATTGACCCATACGTGTGATCTTAAAGGCTGTCTTTTTGATGATATCCGCAATCTCATTCATCGGCGCATCCTTAGGAGCTTTCGCTAACGCAGCCCTTACCACACCCGGACCAGATACACCTACATTTATGACACAATCCGGTTCTCCAACACCATGGAAAGCACCGGCCATAAAAGGATTATCCTCAGGCGCATTACAGAATACAACAAGCTTTGCTGCTCCAATACAATTGTTATCTTTTGTCAGTTCAGCCGCTTCCTTCACCATACGACCCATAAGCTCTACTGCATTCATATTAATGCCTGCCTTTGTGCTGCCAACATTAACAGATGCACACACATGCTCCGTCTGTGCTAATGCCCGCGGGATGGATTCCATTAATTCGCGATCGCCGGCTGCACATCCTTTCTGCACTAATGCGGAATAACCACCAATAAAGTTAACCCCTACTGCTTGCGCACACTTTTCCAATGTCAATGCATATTTTACAGGATCACCGCCACTAGCAGCTACCAACATGGCAATCGGTGTAACCGAAATTCGCTTATTAATAATAGGGATACCATATTCACGAGAAATATCTTCTCCTGTTTTGACCAGGTCTTTTGCCAACCGCGTAATCTTATTGTATATCTTCTCACAAGAACGATCGATATCACTGTCGCAGCAATCTAATAAAGATATACCCATGGTAATCGTACGAACATCTAAGTATTCTTCATCGATCATCTTTATGGTTTCCAGAATATCATGTACATTTATCATAGACAATTCTCCTTCTAAATTTTATGCATGGAATTAAAAATATCCTCATGCATGACGTGGATAATTAAACCTTCTTTTTTTCCTACCTCTTCCATATGCTGTGCAAAATCACTCAAGGATGTATTACCTTTTGTAATATCAATCAGCATGATCATCGCAAACATATCTTGCAGCAATGTCTGTGAAACTTCCAGCACATTCATATTCGCCTTTTCGCATTCTACACTGACTTTCGCCAGAATGCCTACCATATCTTTACCAATTACACTTACTACCGCTCTCATCTTTTTGCCTCCTCTTAAATCTTATCTTAAATTATACTGTATAGTGAAAAAAAGCACAACTATAAATCTAAAAAATGTATACATGTGTATTTACACCGCATACATTTTAAAAGAATATACCTATTTAAACGTCTCATTTGCAATTGCCATTGGCTGTAACTCAAAAGGTTCCCAAGCCGCCTGCAACCCTTCTAGATTACAAATAAATTCTTCTTCGCGATAAGGGACATCCTTCTGCTGCTTTAAACAGTCCGCAATCTTAAGGGACATCGCATTTGATAGTTGCACGATTTTTCTACCTTTCACTATATTCTTACCATCAAGTAAATATAACGTGCAGGTATAACCACTGCCTGTAGCAAAATGTGTAAACAATGTTTCATCATAATCGTTATCATGCACATTAAATACGAAATCACTCGTATCAATCGCATCCTCCAATGTTAATAAGAAGATGGCGATATCATATTTATATACAAACGCTATTTCCAAAGGCTGTTTCTTTAATGCCTTCAACTCGAAATCCGTCCATGTTTCATCCTTGATCACAAAGACAAATTCGTGATCGACATAGTCCATAACCGTTCCTTCCTCTTCAATGGCTATCGGAAATTGCTCATTTACTTCACAACGCATACGCTTTCTTTCCTTTCTGTACTATTCACTTCATGCATAAGCCACCAGCATCCTTTCAGCTTATGCATGCGCTACTTCTTTCTCCAAAGTTTCTTTGGGCAAATCAATATAAAACTGCAAGGTATCCTGCAAAGAACTTGCCCTAAGGATGCCTTTATGCATATCAACAATCTGTTTTGCAATACCTAAACCCAATACATGCTGCTTACCACTTCCATGCAAATCCTCTAAGCGATAATAGTTATGGAAAATATGAGCAATCTGATATGCGGACAAATGAGGAACACTGCCTTTCATCACAATCGTATAATGCGCACTATGCTCCATAAGCTGTATAACAATGGTACTATTGGCATCCCCTAATGCAATCATATTCCGTAATAAATCACGCAGAACTCTGGCAATCTTGTCATTATCCGCATATAAGGGCAGCTGATGTTCATACTGCACATCCACTTTCATACTCTTTTCTTCCAACATTTGATAATATTCATCCAACACCTGCTCCACCATGCGATCCAAATACATATGCTCCGGTGTCCATTTCGCATAACGCAGATTGAATCGAGTGATATCAAAGAACTCATTGATCATCTCTTCCAGATCCATGGATTTATAAAGAACACTTGCCATAAACTCCTTACGTAATTGTGGCGATATTCTTTGTTCCTTTTCTAACAGTTCTAAATACATTAAAATATTTGATAAAGGCAATTTTATATCCTGTGCTAATAAATAAATCAAATCCTTCTTCTTTTCTTCATCCTCTAAAGCTGCTTTCTCATTGCGCTGATAATCCTCCGCAATGGATAAGATTAGTTTTTGGGTAGGCTGCAACTCTTTAGGAAAATTTAACTTTTCGCGTTGCTTTTCCAAAACATCATCCATACCTTCCATTAACACGCGAAGATAGTTTGACAGCTCTCGGCATAGAAAATAAACAAGCATAAAACCAGTAATGGCAATAATGGCAGGTAAAACAATAGCAAAAATCTTCTTAAAGGTTGAAAATGGGTCACCATCTATCAAAAGTACTTTTAAAAAATCAATGACAATGCCATTTAATACATTATCAAAAATATACAAGATCGTAGCTCCACCTAGGCTCAATGCCAATACAATAAAGGTATATTTCAGCACCAAGCGGCGTTCTAAGTTTTTCAAATATCGCTCTTTCATATCGATGCCCCTAACGTATAAGGTAGATGCAGATAAAAGGAAATCTCATCGCCATCTAATTCTGCATGAATATCCCCATGATGCAGCTGCATAATTTCTCGCGCAATTGCTAAACCTAAGCCGGCACCACCACTGCTGGAACTGCGGGCACTCTGTGCACGATAAAATTTATCAAACAAATGTGCAACGGCTTCTTCCTTCATATCCTCAGCTTTATTGCGATATAATAGTTGAATGCCCTGCTCTTGTTTTGTGACCGTAATATAAATGGTCGTATCCGGTTTTGCGTAATTGATAGCATTACGCATCAGATTATCAAATACACGCTGTAGTTTATCATAATCACCATCAATCAACATATCTTGTGGGATTTCTTCCTTTAATTTAAGACCTTTTCCTTCTAATAAAGGATAAAAACCTACCAATTGCTGCTTTAACATCATAGTCAAATCAATATGTGTAACATTCAGTTGTGACACCTTATCATCATAACGTAAAACTTCAGAAAACTCATCAATCAATTCATTTAAACGGTTTGCTTTACTATGTGCAATGGCTAAAGAAGATGCTTCCTGTTCTTCATTCAAATGATGATCCAAAATGTGATTGATATAACCAATCATTGATGTTAAGGGGGTTTTCAGATCATGTGCCAGATACATTAATAATTCATTCTTATGCTCTTTCTTTTGTGCAGACACTTCTTCACTCACACTGCGTTTGGCAAGCAAATTTTCGACTTTCTTTTGAGCCTCCAGAAATTGTGGAAACATTTTGAAAAATAAAGGCTGCTTACGCAAAGGTTTTCCTTGTAGACAGAGTAGTAAGGCATCCATGCTGTGAAAGAAAGATACAATAAAAAATAACAATAAAGCGATAAACCCAATGGTGAATAACAAGGTATTAATCTCCCATGAATGCTGTAAATAGTAATAATAAAAATCCCCATTGCTTAAAGTTCCTTTACTGGCTTCTAACCCAGCTTTACTGCCGATCATGGCAATAAAGAGTAATAAAACTGCAGATACGATAAGCGTCAACAGCAGAAACCGCAGAGTCAATTGTTTCCGCAGCTGCTGATACCAATTATTCTTCAATTTTATACCCTACGCCCCAAACCGTTTTAATAAATTTCGGATTACGAGGCGGTTCCATCATCTTCTCTCGCAAGCGGCGAATATGTACCATCACCGTGTTATTGGAATCAAAATATTTTTCTTTCCACACAGCTTCAAACAATTCTTCACTAGGAACGACTCTGCCACGATTCTTACATAAATACCACAAAATCGAAAATTCAATCGGTGTCAGATTTAAAACTTTATCATAAAGTGTGCATTGATGAGAATCATTATCGATGATAAGTCCTTTAAAATCAATCACATTTACATTATCCTTTGTTGTATTATATTTCTTATAACGACGCAATTGTGCCTTTACTCGTGCTACCATCTCCAGCGGATTAAACGGTTTGGTTATGTAATCATCCGCTCCTAATGACAATCCCTGAATCTTATCCATATCCTCAATTTTAGCCGTTAACATGATAACCGGGAATGTATATTTTTCACGTATGATCTTGCATATCTCAAAGCCGTTAATCTTTGGCATCATGATATCCAACATTGCCAAGTCAACGGGATTATCCTTTATAAAACGCAATGCATCTTCGCTGTCATAAAATTCGTGGACCTGATATCCCTCATTTTTCAGATACAGGGTGACAAGGTCAGCGATTTCTTTTTCATCATCCAGTACCAATATTCTTGTTTGCATAGTATCCCTCCATGCTTGTATTATAACAAATCCTTCACATAAATTCCTTATCTAAAAGAAATGTAAGAAAATTGTAAGCCACAATCTTTAATTTCTGTCTCTTTTTCTTTTATACACGCTTATAAACGTGAAAGTTTACAGATGCTTATGAATGGAAAAAATGCTTATGAATATAAAAGTTAACAGATGCTTATGAACCTAAAAGCTAACTGTAACTTATGAATGGAAAAGCTAATGAATGCTTATGATCTTGCATGAAATTGTACATTACTTGCCATACTGGCTAGTTACTTATTCTTTAAATCACAAAAGATTTCTATCAAATATCACAAAAGCTACTTGTATGAAAAAAGAAGAAGGAAAGGCTCTCCCTCTTCTCTTTATCGATATGTATTATTCTTCAATAACTGCTTTAACAATATCCTTACTAGTTAAGCCATATTTTTCCAACAAGCCAGCAGGTGTACCACTTTCTCCGAAAGTATCCTGAACGCCAACCATCTTAATTTTTGTTGGAGCATACTGGCTCAATGTTTCAGCAACTGTACTGCCCAAGCCGCCGATGACACTATGCTCTTCACAAGTAACGAATAAATCATGGCTCTTCGCCAGTTCTACCAATAAATCTTTATCAATTGGTTTGATCGTATGCATATCCACTACAGTTGGTTCATAGCCTTTTTCCTTTAGCTCATCATAAGCCTGTAATGCTGCTTCGACCATAATGCCACAAGCTATGATTGCGACCTTTTTCCCTTGACGTAGGACATTTCCTTTTCCAACTTCAAACGCCATATCTTCTGAATATACCGTTTCCACTGCACTTCTGCCCAGACGAACGTAGCAAGGTCCATCAATTTCCGCCACAGCACGGATAACTTTATCCGTTTCCACTGCATCTGCCGGACAAATGACAGTCATACCAGGAATGCCTCGCATTAGGGAGATATCTTCAATGCTTTGATGACTGGCACCATCTTCACCAACCGTCAGACCGGCATGTGATGCACAGACTTTCACATTCAGATGTGGATAACCGATAGAATTACGAATTTGTTCAAAAGCTCTACCAGTCGCAAACATGGCGAAGCTAGATGCGAAGACGATATTACCACTTGCTGCCAGACCTGCCGCAACAGCCATCATATTGCCTTCTGCTATTCCCATATTATAATGCTGTTCAGGTGCTACTGCTTTGACTTCTTTTGTCTTTGTTGAACCAGACAAATCAGCATCTAACACGATGATATTTTTATTTTCTTTTGCTAATGCCGCTAAAGTTTTCCCATAAGCTTCACGTGTAGCTACTTTCATTATTTATTTCCCTCCAATTCTTTGAGTGCATCCTGACACTGTTGCGCACTAGGGGCAACACCATGCCAACCTGCCTGATTTTCCATGAAGGAAACACCTTTTCCTTTCACCGTTTTCGCGACAACTACCGTAGGTTTGCCCTTAACGGTTTTCGCCTCTTCACATGCCTCAATTACAGATGCAAGATCATTACCATCTTCCAGCGTAATGACATTCCAGCCAAAGGCTTTAAATTTTTCATCAATTGGTGAAGGATTCATGACATCACTAATCTTGCCATCAATTTGCAATCCATTGTTATCTACAAATGCCAAAAGGTTATCCAGCTTGTAATGAGCAGCTGCCATAGCTGCTTCCCATACTTCACCTTCTTGACATTCACCATCGCCTAACAATGTGTATACACGATAAGGCAGTTCATGATACTTGTTCGATAACGCCATTCCTACAGCCGTTGAAATACCTTGCCCTAAAGAGCCGGTTGACATATCTACCCCAGGCAACTTACGCATGCTAGGATGTCCCTGTAAACGAGAATTCAGCTTACGGAAGGTTGCTAATTCTGTTTCTTCAAGAAATCCTTTTTCTGCTAATACAGCATACAACAGCGGTGATGCATGTCCTTTTGATAACACAAAACGATCACGCTGATTGCTCGTCAGATTGTTCTCATCAATATTCATCTGTGTGAAATAAATAGCCGTCGCAATTTCCACAGAGGATAAACTTCCACCCGGATGACCAGATTTTGCTTCTGTCACCATTTTTACGATATTCTTTCGGATATTCGTCGCATGTCCCTTTAATACGTCGATTTCTGACATTCCTTAGTCCTCCTTATAATTACCACGTTTATTATACTATAAAATCTTTATTTTTCATAAGGAAATTACGTTTTGTGTAAAACTTTCGCTTGCCTTTATTACAAAGCGATATCGTCAATATTTAGTTATATGGATACTACATGTCACATGTTTAGAAATGATGAAATTTTAAATTTAAACTGTCAAAGAAAGCTTGGTTTTCTTCACTTTTTAGCTGATCGTGATTTGCATTGCAAATGATAAAAAAATGTTGATCAGATATAAAAAAAGATCATAATAAAATTAATTCCGTTAGGTTGTAAAGGATAACGCACATCATTCTTTATGAAAGTGGTTCTACTTATCCATATTAAATAAAGATGAATAGATGATGTTCTTAACGTCGCATCTTTAAGAAAAGGATGTGTTTTTTAATCGAAATGATCCTGCGGGTGAAAAGACCAGCACGTCATTTGCTTAGAAAACACATCCATATCTTCATTATAAAGTACTTCCATTACTACCTGATACTATTTTTATCATCATTGACTAACCAGTACCCTCTTCATCAACCACAGCTTTATTTTTGCAATGGTAACAGACTAAGTTGTACTTTTTGTTTTTCTTGATCAATATTGTATACCCAGACTTTGACAACATCTCCTACAGCCACAACTTCACTAGGATGTTGCACTCGCTGACGGCGCATTTTTGAAATATGTACTAAGCCGTCTTCATGCAAACCGATATCTACAAAAGCACCGAAGTCCACAACATTACGAACAACACCTTCCAATTCATCTCCGATATGCAGATCTTCCAGCTCCAATACATCACTTCGTAAAATTGGCGCATCATAGCGTTCACGATAATCACGCAATGGAGAACGTATGGCATCTAAGATATCTTCAATCGTATATACATCAGCGCCTAATTCTTTTGCTAAGGCTGAAGATGTCACTTTTTCCAAAGAAGCTCTTGCTTCCTCGCTTCCCATCATAGAAGGTGTTAAAGCAAATTGGGCAAGAATTTTTTTCGCCAAAGCATAGCTTTCAGGATGAATAGATGTTCGATCTAAAGGTTCATCACCGTCTTCAATGCGCAGGAAACCAGCCGCCTGTTCAAATGATTTTGCTCCGACCTTTGGAATTTGCTTTAACTCGATGCGGTTTCTTATTTCACCATGGTCTTCACGATAGGTCACAATTGATTTCGCGGTGGCTGCACTTAAACCAGATATATTTTTCAATAATTCACTGCTGGCAGTATTCACATTTACTCCTACACGGTTCACTGCTTTTGTAACGACAAAATCCAAACGTTCTTTTAATCGTTTCGTTGGCAGGTCGTGTTGATATTGACCAACACCGATAGATTGTGGATCTATTTTAATCAATTCTGCAAGTGGATCAATAACTCTTCGAGCGATTGATATAGCTGAACGCTGTTCTACTTGAAGATCCGGAAATTCTTCACGGGCGAGCTTACTGGCAGAGTATACGGATGCTCCTGCCTCACTGACGATGGTGTAAGACACCGCAAGGTGATAATCACGTATCAACTTTGCAACAAAAGCTTCGCTCTCGCGACTGGCTGTACCATTGCCAATTGCGATGATTTTTATAGGATATGTTTTTAGCAAATTTAGCATGATACTTTCGGCTTCTTTTGTCCTGGCATTTGGCTGATGGGGGTAGATGACACTGATTTTCAATAGCTTTCCGGTTTCGTCTATTACCGCAAGTTTACATCCTGTACGAAAAGCTGGGTCAAAGCCTAATACCATTTTTTGTTTCATTGGTGGTTGCAACAATAGTTTTTCTAAATTCATAGAGAATACTTCGATTGATTGTTCGTGTGCTCTTTCACTCAGTTCATTGCGAATTTCTCGTTCTACGCTTGGAAATGCAAGGCGTTTTAATCCATCCTGCACAGCTTCTTCAATATAAGGAACCGCTGGACATTGGCGTTTTTTGGTGAATCTCTGGATAGCCCAATTCAGTTGATAATCTTCATCAAAATCTATGGAGACTTGGATGACCTTTTCTTTTTCTGCACGATCGATTGCCATGATACGATGA
Organism: Longicatena sp. 210702-DFI.1.196; assembly: GCF_020563125.1. NCBI lineage: Bacteria > Bacillati > Bacillota > Erysipelotrichia > Erysipelotrichales > Erysipelotrichaceae > Longicatena > Longicatena sp. 210702-DFI.1.196. Next base: position 118,041 of record NZ_JAJCPX010000002.1, read on the forward strand.
CTCGCTAGGGTGGAAATACGTTCATTGTAATCGTAATACATTTTATACACTTTTTTTGTATCTTCATGTTTCTTTTTCTCTTTTGTCACTAGGCGTCCATAATGTTCCATACTGTTTCTGATGCGTTTGCGGATTTCAGCATCATCACTAGCTTTTTCGGCAATAATATCTTTTGCCCCTTGCAAAGCATCTTGAATAGTTGGTACATCTTCTTTTATATAATTTGCTGCTTCTTGTGCGACATTTACGTTTGGCAGTAGTTTTAATAACCATTCAGCAAGTGGAGCAAGACCTTTTGCCTGTGCATCTGTTGCACGGGTTTTGCGTTTTTGTTGATATGGTCGATATATGTCTTCTACTTGTGACAGCTTTTCGCATGCTTCAATTTGTTTTTTTATTTCTTCTGTTAATTTTCCTTGTTGTTCAATAAGACGTGCCACGTCTTCCTTACGTTTTTTTAGGTTTAGCTGATATGCATAATTTTCCTGAATGACGCGGATTTGTTCTTCATCTAGACCATTTGTGACTTCTTTTCGATAACGGGCGATGAAAGGGACCGTATTTCCCTGCTCTAGTAGATCTAAGGTGTTTACCACTTGTTTTTCACTGATATTAAGGGATTTTGCAATTGGTGTGATAATCATTTGTTCCATTTTAATGTCCTTCCTTTATTTGGTTTTGGTTAGTGTTCTATAACTTGTCAATTTTACGCATAAGTGCTTTGAATGAATATGTATCTTGAATATCATATGCTTTGAATGAATATGTGTTTTAAATATCATGTGTTTTAAACGAATATGCGTTTTGAATTAACATGTATTTTGAATATCATGTATTTTGACTGAATATGTAGGTTTAGATGGAGTAATCAGATATAAAATACGATTCATGCTCTCTTAAAATGATAATATAAAAGCAAAATATAGAATCAATCCATGTATATAAAATACATGATATCATTATAAGACGAAATACCAATGATTGGCAAGTTTAGTTTATTTCTGAAAGGAGCAGATTTTTGAAAAAAAACAAAAAATTGGCTTTGATAATCGTCAAGATATAATCATAAAAAAGATGACTATAGTTTTTAAAAAGATTCACTTTTATCATAACGCTACTTCATCATATTTTATAAGGAATAGATGTAAAAGGACCTTTCTACATTTTTTAGGTTTATAATTAACGTGAAAGACTCTTTTTCACTATATGTTGTCAATGAGTAAGGATTAAAGTAAAAACTATACAAGATTATTCTTTTCATGATAAAATTTTGCACCATGATCAAAAAGTATATAGACTTTCATAACATGGGTGTTATAATGAATCCATTAGAATTTACTTAATAAATTTAACCGTTATACACAAATAACTTGGAGGTTTAAATGAAAATTGAGAAACCAAGAATACCCTCATATTTAGAAGAACAGACAGAATTCCACAAAATGGTGGAAGAGGAGCCCTATCTACAAGGACTAAGTTTTAAAAATTGTCTAATTACTGAACCAGAATTGCCATGTCTGCATTTGGATGGCATAGTATTTGAAAATGTATGTTTTGAAGACTGTAATTTTCTTAACATTGACATGATTGATGTCATTTTTGAAAATTGTGAATTTAACAATGTTGTTTTTAGTGATGGTGCCATACATCGCACTATTTTCAAAACATGTCGCGCAATGGGAACACAATTCATTGATTGTGTGTTACATAATATACAATATATTGAATGCAATCTGCATTATGCGAATTTCAGTGGAAGTCGTTATAAACAGACGATATATAAAAAATGTGATATAGGTAGTTCTAGCTTCATTCAATGTGGATTTAAAAAAACGTTATTTGAACATTGCAGTTTAGTAGATAGTGAATTTTATAATACTAGTCTTGATGGCATGAATTTTGCGACAAGCGAAATTGATGGTATTGGTGTAACACAAGATTTATTAAAAGGCGCCATCGTAAGCACAGATCAAGCGCTACAGCTAGTAAAACTATTAGGCTTAATAGTAGATGAAACTGAGTTGGAATAACCATAATGGTTATCTTTATCTTATTACACGCCACAACAATCCACATAAAGTAATTTATACTGTAATTACATATTAGAAAAACCAACTAAAAATTTGATTGTCCCCTAAAACACTGCATCTATCAGCATTATCAAAGGTTTTAAGATATGGGAACTCTGTATTCGAAGGAGGAATAATATGGCGGAATTATTTAAGGACAGATTTAATTATGAATCACTATACAAGCTCGCATCACAGATTCAAACGGTTTATGATGAGTTTCCGGTAGATACGTTTTTAAAATCCACGATGGACGAAATGTGGGATAGTTTAGAATTGAAACAGAGGGTCATGCAAATTAGTGTAAATTTAGGGAAGTATTTACCAGACGACTATAAAACAGCCATTCACATTATTGATAAAGTGATAATGAATTATGATACCTGCTCAGATGGTTTTGTTTCCTTTTTCCCAACTTTTGTTGAGCTTTACGGACAGGATAAAGAAAACTGGGACATCTCTATGTCAGCTTTAGCAAGATATACTCCATACGCATCAGCTGAATTTGCAGTAAGAGCGTTTATTATTAACGATGAAGAACGTATGATGGCGCAGATGGCATCATGGGCTAAAGATAATAATGAGCATGTCCGTAGGCTTGCCAGCGAAGGTTGTCGCCCCAGACTGCCTTGGGGACAAAGCTTGCCGAACTTCCAAAAAGATCCATCTCCGATTCTCCGTATTTTAGAGTTGCTAAAAGCAGACCCTTCACTGTATGTTCGTAAAAGTGTAGCCAATAACCTGAATGATATATCAAAAACACATCCTGATTTAGTGGTGAAGGTTGCTAAGGATTGGTATGGTAAAGACATGAATACAGATTGGATTATCAAACACGGGTGCAGGACACTTCTTAAAAAGGGCAATAGCGAAGTGCTTCGTATTTTGGGATTATCAGATGCTGGCTGTGTCAGAGTTAATGCTTTTTCACTAGAAACTGTATCTGTTCCTGCAGGGGGTATTTTGACTTTTTCCTTCGAGCTTGAGGCTGAAAAGAAAACTAAGGCACGGCTGGAATATGGAATTGATTATGTTAAAGCAAACGGTAGGCAGAACCGTAAAATATTCCAAATATCCGAGCTTGTTTTCAAGGAAAAGGAAAAGAGGTATTACACAAAAACACATTCCTTTGCGGATACAAGTACAAGGAAACATTACCCTGGAATCCATTCAATTACGCTTATAGTTAATGGTACTGAGCGGGGTACACTAGAGTTTGAAGTATTGGCGGCAAAATAGAATTTGCAGGAGGTGTAAAATGAAGAACAAAGGAATGAAGTTTGAATTTTCAGCAAAGCCATATCATTATTCTGCGACAGAAGGAATGTTTTTGTTTCTCTTCCAAAAGAAATATCTATAGATATAAGAAATATTTTTAAATGTTTAGAAGAAGGTTGGGGTCGATTAAAAGTAACAGCAATAATTGGTAATACACAATGGCAAACTGCTATTTGGTTTGATACAAAGCAGGATACTTATTTACTTCCACTTAAAGCGGCAGTTAGAAAAAAAGAATGTATTGAACTTAATAAACCTTTGCAAGTTATTGTCTGTGTTTAATTTAAAAAGGAAATCTAAATACCTCACTGTGATATAGGATATTAGGAGATTTATTAAATCATCCTATAATCATCACATTAAAGATAGATTTCCTTTCTTTTAGTAGTCAGATGTTAGTACTAATAGAATATCCTTACCGTCTTTTCTATTTATAATACTAATGATTAATTTTATAATTTCAAACTATTTTCAACTATTTTCAAAAGCAATGCGACGCTTTTCTCCATTTCATTTATGGAAACATATTCATATTTACCGTGATAGTTATAACCACCGGTTCCTAAGTTAGGACAAGGGAGACCTTCATATGTCAGGCGTGCTCCATCAGTACCACCACGAATAGCTGCGGAAGCAGGCTGTAAACCTATTTCTTCCATAGATTTTTTTACCAACTCAATAATATTCATATTTTGTTCGATGATTTGACGCATATTTGCATAACTATCCGTTATCTGTAATGTAATCGTATTTTCAGGATACTTTTTATTTAAGTAATCAGCTATGCGCTTAAAGTCTTCTTTTTGTTGTTCAAATAATGTTTCATCATGATTACGAATAATATAAGACATATGCGCGTGTTCACATTCTCCATGCATATCAGTTAAATGATTAAATCCTTCATAACCTTCTGTATATGCTGGGTTTTGTTCAACAGGCAACATGGAATGAAATTCCATTCCAACTAAAAGAGCATTTATCATCTTGCCTTTAGCGGAACCTGGATGAATGCTTAATCCTTGTATATCCAATACTGCACTAGCTGCATTAAAGTTCTCATAATCAATAAACTCAACTTCGCCGCCATCTACTGTATAGGCGAAATCCGCATCAAATGCTTTCACATTAAAGTGATCTGTACCTCTGCCTACTTCTTCATCAGGGGTAAATGCTATTTTTATATCACCATGCGGTAAGTTTTTTTGAATAATTGTTTCTAGCATAGTCATTATTTCGGCTATACCGGCTTTATCATCAGCGCCTAGTAAGGTTGTTCCATCAGTAACAATTAGGTTCTCACCAATATTACGATTTAGGCTTTCAAAATCATTTGGCCCCATATGAATATTTAATTTTTCATTCAAAATGATATCAGAGCCATCATAATTTTCAATTATTCTTGGTTTTACATTTTCACCACTCATATCAGGTGAAGTATCCATATGAGCTATAAATCCTATTTTAGGACAATTAGCCTCGCAATTGGCAAGTAAACTTCCATATACAATACCAAATTCATCTACATATGCATTTGTAACACCAATATTTTTCAACTCATCTACTAAGTATTTTGCCAACTTTAATTGTTTTAAAGAACTTGGTGTTGTTTGTGAGTTCTCATCAGATTGAGTGTCAAAAGTGACATATTTTAAAAATCTTTCTTGTACTTTCATATCTATCCTTCTTTTATATTGTAAATGACTTATAAATGTTATTTACATAATTTCCTTTCTTAGAAGAATTATACAATGAAACAAGCAAGAAAGCCAAGTATTACTCTTCAAATTCAATACGGTATCTATCTAATTTATGATATATAGAAGCATAATCATCTTTCATAATGGCAATCGTCTTTTCTGTTTCATCATCCAAAATGAAATTTCGTGCGTCAAAATCATGCAATGCTTTTGCTCCCATTTCCATATTATGAACAGCCACTTTCAATACTTCTTTATCACTATCAACCGTTAAATTTTTAATATGTGATATGACATCTGTGATTGTACCCATAATTCCTGCTGAGTCAATAGGTTCGCCTCCATGGGCTAATATTAATCCTGTTAAAGATTTTTCATGAATGTGTAGCATGAGTAAAATTTCATCAAATTCTTTATGCAATGTTTCACTTTTGATTTTTTCACGCAAATCTTCAAATATGGATGCACCCATATGTGTTCCTTTCAATAGTTGATTTAATTCTTCTAATAATTTATCTTCCATACTTTTCACCTCACGATTATTATGGAGTTCATTCTTTATGTCTATTCTCAAATGTGTACGTGCCGAGAAAAAGCCATGCTCAGCACGTACCATATAGGGTTCGAACCACATGGCTTTTTTTCCATTGGCTATGCCTTTGGATATGGATGTGCCTTCACCCGTCCTGTAGCGGTATCTATGAGATACTACAGGCCGATTCAGAAGAATCAAAGTGCATGGAGGATGTTAATAGCTGCAACAACATCACGATGTCCATGATATCCGCACTTACATTGATAGGTTCGATCTTTTGGTTTATTTATTCGCCCGCATTTAGGACATTTTTTTGATGTATTATATGGATTTACATATCTAACTTCAATACCGGCGAGTTGAGCTTTATATGTAATAAATTGTTGAAGTCTTTGATAAGACCATAAATAGGCATTAGAGACTTGCCTGACATTAAAGCGATCATGGATAGAGGTTAATTTTTCTAGATATATCATTCCTACATCATTTTCCAAAGCATAAGAAATTATGTCTTTTGAAATCTTATGATCTTGATCAGCCAAGACATTATGTAGTTTATGCCGGAATTGGCGCAATTTCTTAAACTGCTTTCTTCGTTGCATTTCTTGTATATGACGTTTATATTTACGTAGATAAAATTGGCGTTGCCTACCATTTCCAAAAAAACGATAATGCTGATTATCAAGAGCAGCAACTGCGGGTACTTTCATTCCTATATCAATACCTATTGTTTTACGACTTGTTGAAAAAATGATGGGAATATCTACATTTATAAAGGCATACCAGTTTTCTTGAATATGCATTAATTCTAAATTCATCATTTTACCCCTAGCTAACTGCATTAAAGGTTGTTCATTATGATACATAGGAAGATCAATGAATCTTTTATGTTCAAGAAGACCTAACTCTAGCTGCAGGAGATCACCGTTTAGGCGATAGGAGGAGTTGCTCCAACAGCTAGAGCAGCGGATCTTTCGGCTATTTTTACATCCACAACGATATTCGTATTCTTTTTTAGCAAAATCGAGTACTAAGTGTTTGCTATGAAAAGAGATATGATTACTAATATTTTTATATAGATATTCGTAACTATGATTTTCTTTTATAAAAATATCGGCTATGCGTTTTATCTCTTTATGATATATAGTTTCATACCAAGTTAAGCAGTGCTTTAAGTGTTCATTTAAATCTAATGATAGTTTGATCGTTATGTACATTTGATTTCACCTAGATTTCCCTTCACTTATATATACGATTCTAAAATAGAAAATCGTAATTTTTGGTGAATTTTTTTTAATTTCAATAAAACATTGAATTTATAATACTATTTCTTACATTTCCACCCTTTTATATTTATATTATGAATTCGTGCCGCAGAGGGTCTATGTACACGTTTCTCCACCATATTCTTATTAAATAGAGCCCAAGTCCTAGGACTTGGCCATCTTAGCGTTCTTAAGAGCGCAATAGCCAAGCGAAACACGTTATTATTACCCCAGCCGAGGCACTATCAAGAAGCATCTGACTTTTTCGATATCGCCAAGGTCACCAACACTTTAGACTATTTAGTGACATTCAGCCTTCCTTTCTTTACTATGAACTCCATTGTCATTCTCAAGCTAACATGAATAGTGATTCTCATCACATCAAAAAAAGCAATCAGTGTATGATTGCTTTATTGAACTATATGGAGCGGGTGATGAGAATCGAACTCACGTAGTCAGCTTGGAAGGCTGAAGTTCTACCATTGAACTACACCCGCAACATTTAAATGGTGACCCGTGGGCGATTCGAACGCCCGACCCTCTGATTAAAAGTCAGATGCTCTACCAACTGAGCTAACGGGTCATTTATAATGTTGATTTTTTAAAATGGCTGGGGTAACTGGACTCGAACCAGTGGAATGCCAGAGTCAAAGTCTGGTGCCTTACCGCTTGGCTATACCCCAATAAGAGATGGTGGGGGGGGACGGATTCGAACCGCCGAACCATAAGGAACTGAGTTACAGTCAGCCGCGTTTAGCCTCTTCGCTACCCCCCCAGCTCTATTTATTAAGAATGGTGCCGACTATAGGAATTGAACCCACAACCTACTGATTACAAGTCAGTTGCTCTACCAATTGAGCTAAGTCGGCACATTTATGGTGGAGGCTAAGGGACTTGAACCCCTGACCCTCTGCTTGTAAGGCAGACGCTCTCCCAACTGAGCTAAGCCTCCACATAATTTATGCAATCACTGATTTCCTGAGTCCTTTCCATCAGCGCCTTAATATAATACCATCTGTTTATTTTTCTGTCAACAATTTTTTAAAACTTTTTTATATTTTTTTCAACACACTTTTATAATGCATAATCTTCCCATTTTAAAGCCTTTTTATATTGCCTAAGGATTGATTTTTTTAAAATAAGTTGAAGCTATAACATATATTTTTACTTGACCTCTAAACGGCTCAGACATTCCCGGATGCCTGCCTCCTTCATTTTCTAATATCGCGATAACATTGTCAGCTTCACCTTTTTCCACGCCAAGTAATAAAACAATATCACCATATTGTAAAAACTCTCCATTGCAACCAATTTCAGTAGCAGAATAACCATGCTTAACAAGTAATGATGTAATATTATCTGAATATTCTTCACTAGCTATGATTAAGATTAATTCCATCTTATACACCTCTTGTAATATGATAACATATTTCAATTATTATTTCCGCCACTTTCTAAAAACTAATTATAAAATAGAGAATCATCATGATTCTATCAAAAAAGCCAAAGTATTTTCCATTCATATCGTCAACCTTGGCTTACTATTCTATATACAGATAAACTTTTCACTTACTGTTAAATAATGATGATCCTTACCATATATTAAATTTCGTCAATAACATCATCTAAATCATTGATGATGATATCCTCTTTACTCAAAATCTCATCACATTCATCACATACATAAGCAATATGTATGTTAGAGCCACAGCTTTTATGTTTTAAACATTTATAACTTTTATTCAGATGCTTATCTCCCCATAATAATATAGCATTATAAATATCATCTAAATCACTAGATTTCTCTGTTAACAAATATTGATATCTAGGAGGATGTGTTGAATATAATTCACATGTAAGTAAATCATCTTCACATAACCCTTTTAGTCTCTCCGATAAAAGATTTGTAGGGATACCGACTAAATGTTTTTGTATATCTTTGAATGTATGACACCCTTCTTTTACTGCATGTAAAATCAATAAAGTCCATTTATCTCCAATTAAGTTCAGTGTTTGTGCTATATTACATTTTAAATCATATTGTTTTTTCATGTCATCACCTTTTCCCTATAACTTTCTTATACTAATTAGCATTTAACGTTTTTAAAATCATATTCTCCATCATTTCCATTGTCAAAGCACCTTCGATATATCCATAAGGTTTCCCTTCTTTGTCTAGCATAAAAGTAGTCGGCATACTACCAATACCAAATGTTGAATAAATAAATCCATCATCAAATAAAACAGGTACTGTCAGAGCATTATCCGAAATGAATTCTTTTAAATCAGATTTACCCTTTTCTTGCCCACCTGGATAAACAATTGTCAGAATTGCCACATGCTTATCACTTCTATATTTCTCATAAAGTTTTTGAATATTTGGCAGCTCACCACGGCAAGGCGGGCACCATGTCGCCCAAAAATTCAGAAAGACAACTTTACCTTTGTAATCCTCAAGTTTGATAATCTTATCATGTTGATCTTTTAATTCATAACTGCCTAACTGCTGCAATAATGCTTTCTCCTGTTCACTATTTTTCTCATCTTTATTCTCTCCACCATCTTCTTTTTTATCTTCATTCTTATCTTTAATCATAGCATTATTACTGCTTTGTGTCATGTAATTACTGATAAAGTTCATTTTACCGCTTACCATTGATACACCAAAAAATATTAATATGATTGCTCCTAATTTTACTGTATAGTTCATAATACTCTTATGATTGGACAGCCAATTTAATATACTATCTGTAAAGATACCAATAAGTAGGAAAGGTATTGTTAATCCAAGAGCATATATGACCATTAGAAAATTACTCATCCAAAGATTTTGTGAGCTATTCGCCAAAAGTAGAATACTGGAAAGAGCTGGTCCTATACACGGTGTCCATGCAAAACTAAAAGTAAACCCCATCAAAAACGCAAGTAGTAAGTTCATTTCTTTCTTTAAAGTAAACGGGAGTCTTCTTGTTTTCCCCAAAAAATTAGATTTGAAAAATCCCAATTGAAATAATCCTAATACAATAATAAGTATGCCTCCTACTTTTATGAATACGGACATATGATCTCTGAAAAATGAACTGATCAATGTGATTGATATATTCATCAATAAAATGGCGGTAAATATACCAAATATAAAACTCAGTGTAAAAAATATTACGAAACGTTTTTTTCTTATTTGTTTGTTGTTAACATCACTTCCAATTAAATATCCCATGTACACCGGCAATAATGGGAGCACACATGGCGAAAGGAAGGATAGCACTCCTTCCATAAATACCATAAGTATGCTTATATGTTGCATTGTATCCTGTAAATTCATCATAGGCAGTTATTTCCCCATCTTTCTTTTTCTATCTTTTAAATTTAAAATAACATTTCTTTTTTAACATAGCCAATCTAATATTTTTAAAATTAAGTCTTTTTTATATTTATATTGTTATTTTTGTATTATAACTATTGCAATACAATATTTTAAGGCATTTTATATTATAACTACATATTTTTAGGTTCTATAATTTTCAGTTTACCAATATCAGCAAAGAACTTTTATTCTATTAAGAAACTTTCAGCAATACCCATGACTTACAGTAAACACCATTTTATCTTTATTTTGTTTATAAATTTAACATTTTGTTTATAAATTTAATCATATCAGAAGTTACCAAACAGATCATTTAACGCCTCACTCATTGTAGGATGAGTGAAAATGTGGTTTGCTATGTCTGAAGTCTTTAATCCAAGATTTATTGCAAGCTGAACGAAATTGATCATTTCTTCTGAAGCAGTACACAACAATACACACCCTAGTATTTTATCCGTTTTGGCATCAGCAATTGCTTTTAACACGCCTTCTTTGCATTCATTTACATGTGCTCGTGGTATAGCAGAAACTGCCAGTTTCGCCACTTTGATTTCATACCCCTCATTTTTTGCCTCCTCTTCACTCATCCCTACGCGTGAAAAAGTTGGTTCAATAAAGACAGAATAGGGTATCGCTCCTCTATTATCAGTTGTACGTTTTTTATCACCAAATATATGATCTTTTACAATACGATAATCATCTAATGAAATATATGTGAATTGTAGTCCGCCTTTAACATCACCCATTGCGTAGATGTGTGGCTGAGACGTTTGTAGATATCGATTTACCTTAATAGCTCCACGAGCATCTGTTTCTACACCGGCTTGTTCAAGATGTAATCCATCTGTATTAGCTTTTCTTCCAGTTGCCAATAACACAGCATTTACTGTTAATTGCTGTATATTACCATCTTTGTTTTTATAAGTAACTATCACATCAGAATCATTTACATTTTCCACCGAAAGGACATTGCTTTTAAACTCAAATTGTACACCTTGTCTTTCTAATATTTGTTGTATATGTAAAGCGATATCCTCATCCTCTCGCTTGACAAGACGATCACCATATTCAAAAACGGTCACTTGAGTTCCATAACGAGCAAACATGCTTGAAAATTCTAAGCCAATATATCCGCCACCAATAATTGCTAACGTTTTAGGCTGTTCTTTCTCTTTCATTATATCAGCACTTACGTATATATGTTTTGTATGCTCGATACCTTGAATATTAGGGATGATAGGAACACTTCCTGTGTTAACAAAAAGATAATCACCATATATTTCTTTCGTACCCTTTTCATTTTCATATGAAATTACGTGGGTGTTTACAAAGCTTGCTTTAGCGGTAATTACATCAATGTTAGGATTTTGATTCAGCTTCTCAAAGTTCTTTTTTCTCAAAATTGACGTTATTTCTTCTTTTTTGTTAATAGCATCAGAAAAGGTTCTTTTACCAGCTTGTACAATCAAAGATTTTGATGGTATGCATCCTTCGTTAATGCATGTGCCACCATACATCTTTGACGATTTTTCTATCATCGCGACTTTTTTACCTTGCTTTGCGAACTCTGCTGCCAAAGTTTTTGCTCCTTTTCCAAATCCAATCATGATTGCATCATATTTTTTCATGAATATTGCCTCCTTATCATTTATGAACTCAGTATAACATAGTGACTTTATATTTTAAAGTGATTTGATTAAATATATTTAAATGCAAGCAAAAGTAATTTAAACTCTCTCTTTGCTTTATATCTCGATTTTCATAAAATTTTCAATGCTCCCTTTCATATAAAAAGAATCAGGCAGCTATAACCACCCGATGTCTTTAACATATAATAAACTTTATCAAATTCCTCTTAACTCTTGATATAATCGTTTCGCATAACTATCTGTCATACCTGCAATGAAATCCGTAGCAAGTAGTAAGCGGGCATACACTTTATCTTCTTCACTTTTTACAGTTTTTGCTGTTTCATGATATTGCTCTAAATAATTTTGTGATAAAAGATCAATATACTTTTTTTGTATCTCCGTAATTTCTATATCTGTATCATATGGCAATAAAGCATCGACAAAGCGATCTAACAGAAAGCTGAGAATTTCATTTCCCATCAATTCTAATTTTAGAATTGAAGAATGACAATATATGCGTCGATAGGCAAATTCTTTCAACGCATTAATTAGTTTACCTTCAGAGCTTTCTGTGATTAATTCATCAAAAAATTCGCCATTCATAATTTCATCATAGTGAAGGATAAAAGCATCACTAACTCTTGAAACACTATAAAGTTGTTTTTTTGTAAGCCAAGAAAAGACTGCATATTTATAAGGATCCACTGATGTTTTAGATCCAATTTGCTCCTGGATTCCGTTTTCCAACTCTTTTTCTAATAGCGCTTTTCCTTTCTCATCGCCAGCTTTAATGACAACATCCAGTAAATCTTGATATGTATATAATCCTTTGTTATAACCATCCTCCAGATCAGCAAAAGTGTATGCAAGATCATCTGCCGCCTCTAATAAAAAGCACAGTGGATTACGTGTATTTCGTGTACCGGTATTATTCTTTATTATAGCAAATTGCTCTTGCTCACTTTGAAAATACCCAATTTTCTTTTTTAGTAAATTGCGTTCATGTTTAGGTTTCTGTTTTTCCTTCATCATCGTCAAAGAATCGCATGGATATTTTATAATTGTATCCATAACAGCAGATGTAAGATGCATTCCATTTTTTCCTATTAACCTGTGCAATTTCGTAATAATACGCAATGCCTGGGCATTTCCTTCAAAGTTTTCCAAATCTGCAATTTGTTGCGGATCTAATATGTTGCGCAACTTTCTACCTTTGAATTCTTTTATGTCCAAGTTTTTTTTGAACCAATCGCGTATGCTGAATTCGCCGAAATGACCAAATGGTGGATTCCCGATATCATGTAGCAATCCTGCACAATTTAAAGTTTCCATAACTTTGATAGTATCTGGCTGATGTCCTTCATCTTCTAATTGTTTTTCTAATATCACATTACACACTTGTTTTCCCATTAATTTTGCTAGAGAGCTGACTTCCATAGAATGTGTCAGTCTTGTTCTTACAAAGTCACTATGATCTAAAGGAAAAACTTGTGTTTTATCTTGTAGTCGACGATAAGAAGCACTGCGGATTATACGATGATAATCGCTTTCTATTTCGCTGCGATATCGATGTGCCTCTTTTGTCTTTCTACTTGGAATACGTTCTTCACTAGTGATTAAATCCCATTGTAATCGTCCCATTTTCAAACCTCTTTCTTGTTTTTATGTCATTTACACTATACCTCATTCGAAACTAAAATGGAAGAATTTCACTACATACAATAACTTTATGTTATTAAAAAAAATCATTACTTCCTATTTTTAAAATATTACAATTTCCGCATCTATTATTATCTATTTTACTGACTCCGATATAATATTTCTAGTAAGCACTTATCTCGACGTATAAAAAAACCTTTCGCCATGAATAGCAAGGATTACTTACTAAATTCATAACGAAAGGATATGCCAAATAACTTCATTATATTATTGCATAGTTACTCCCCTTCATACCATGCTATAAGGATTTCATTTCCAGCAATACCGGCAATTTTTTATTGCTGATTATAATCATCAACTATCATCTTATCCGCATCGCTTTAGATTACATAACATCATCTTATCCGCAACGCTTTAGATTTCATAACATCATCTTATCCGCATTGCTTTTAGATTTCATAACATCATCTAATCAGCATTGCATTTAAATGCCATAACTATCATCTGAACAGCATTGTGTTTAGATGCCACAACTAGTATTTAAACAGCATTGCGCTTAGCTTAGGTACATTATTGCTCATTCAATCTTTTCTCAATATCTGCTAATTCTTCTTCTAACTGTTGGATGAACTCTTTCTTTTCTTCTATACGCTCTTCCATTTCATCAATAGCTCTTTGTCCCAATAGACCAACCATTTCATCTTGCATACGCTTGATTTGGCGTTTTTGGTTTTGTACAAGCTCTTGTTTGCGAGAACGCGCATCCATCATACGTTGACGCCATTGCTGATGCTTTTGCTCGTTCCATTGCTTCAAACCATTAAAATAGGCATCCATAATTTCACGGAATTCTTTCCAAACCTGATCTTCTTTATCTTTACCACAGGAACCAATTGTTTTCCATTCCACATTGAGATCTTTCATCTCTTTTGTATTTTCTCTCGTATATTCATTCCTATCAACAATTACTTTAGCTTTAGCAATTAATTCCTTCTTCTGTTCATACTTTTGATCTTGCTCAGCGTGTAATTCATTATAATATACATTTCGACGTTCATAGAATGTTTGTCTGCTTTCATTAAATGCTGCCCATAACTGATCTTCATACTCTTTACCAGCACTTCCAACAGCTTTCCACTCTTCCATCAAATGGCGGAACTCTTCACTTGTTTTCTGCCAATCCTTAGAATCTACAAGAGCAGCAGCTTTTTTAATCAAGTCTTCTTTTACTTGGCGGGCATTGCCAAATTTTGATTGTAATTCTTCCCAATGCTGATGTTTACGATCAAAAAACTTTTGACGTGCTGCATTAAATGCATCCCACAATTGATCATCGGTATCTCTGCCGGCAGAACCTGTTGCTTTCCATTGATTCATCAGTTCATTCATTTCTTCACTTCCCTGATTCCAATTATCTGTTTCGGCTAATGTTTCAGCGCGCTGAATCAGTTCATGTTTCAATACTTCATTACTTTGATATCCCTCTTTACGTTTTGCATAAAACACATCAATATAACTATCAAATTCTTCTGACAATTTTTCTTCATATGCAGAATCCCAATAAGAAATTCTTTTCCATCTTTTCTTTAAATTTAAGATTTCTTTCCAATCTGCTGTCTCTGGCAAATTCTTTGCCTCTTCTATCAAGGCTTCACGACAGCGAATATCTTCATCATAATCATTTACTTCATACAATTCATCATTCTCGTTATACATATATATTCCTCCAGTTCAAATTCCTTTATAGTGTCGCTCACAATATCAATTTTACCTCATCTTGGTGGAAATTTCATCCCCATTTTGAAATTTACTCGCTTATTATAAACGATTTTTTCATTTGGATAAGATAAATTTTCCCAATTGAAAGTACAAACGACATAATTATTTGAATTTGCCTATAAGAAGGGCACCCTATGATATCTATTCTATTAACTGTATCTTCATATAAAATAAAAATGATAAAACCATTGAATTTTGCTTCATTCTTAATAATAGTTTACCATTTCAATTAATCCATCTTATCCACGAGCTTATTCACTGATTATTTTAAAATCTTACAAACATCAATCCCATATAAAACATGCAACGTACTTCCATTATCCCAATGTACTAGCAAACTGCCAATATCATCAACTCCATAAACCGTACCTTTTGTACCTACAGGAGGAGCTTGTACATCATCCATTTTCACTAATTCCACTCTTGTTCCTATCGGATATAACTTCCGCAAACATGCTAGCATCTTAGTTGATATACATATATTATCTTGTTTTTTATACATATTACCGCTTGCCTTTCTATAAAGGATTTCATCTTTTTAATAGGGTCTATTTGTCTTTTTAAAAAGTTATTTCGTTTCCTTTTATTAACCTTTAAATAAGTCATTTCATCATTTTGAAACAACTTCCTTTCCTTTCAAAAGGTTTCATTCATTTTTCGAATTTTATTTATTGTGAAGCTTCCTTCATCTTATGAGAAAACTTCTTTCACCCTAAGCGTAAGACTTCTTTCACCTTTTGATAAACTATAACACATAGTGCGTACAGCAGTATCAAAATACAAGTTACTTAATATATTCGAAAGGAAACTATCGAAAAACTTTCATTCTCGATTCTCCAGCCCTCTTTTAACAATAATGAAACGTATACCGGTTTCAAACATGTAACATTCAAAACACAATAAAAAAAGAAGATTTGATCTTATTTTATCAACATGATCAAAATCTTCCTATTTTTTATTCACCCTTTATTTCACTCTTTAAAAGCAAGAATCCTATCAACGCGCGGATTTTTTACTTTCTACATGTAACACAATCATAAAATGATTTGTAGCAATCCTAATTACCCCTTAAATTAATCCTTAAAAACCGCTTTGATTTCTTCTACTGTTTCCGCCTTCAACAAGGTTTCAATCGCTTCATCGTTACCAAGCTTACGTGCGATTTCTGCTAACAATAACATATGATTCCGCGCATATTCATGATCATTGGA
Organism: Longicatena sp. 210702-DFI.1.196; assembly: GCF_020563125.1. Lineage (NCBI taxonomy): Bacteria > Bacillati > Bacillota > Erysipelotrichia > Erysipelotrichales > Erysipelotrichaceae > Longicatena > Longicatena sp. 210702-DFI.1.196. Next base: position 134,529 of record NZ_JAJCPX010000002.1, read on the forward strand.
AACAGCAAAGAGGAAAATCAGCTTAACGCCATTCCCATCCAGCGTCTCCCATTCTATTTCATGATCCAACTTACCAATAGCAATACCAACATTGGTCACAGAATCACTTTTACCATGAGGAATAGCCACATAATTGCCAATTCCTGTCATACCTTCACTTTCCCTTAAATAAATATCCTTCTTAAAAGATGCTACATCATCGATATAATTTGCATCCTTTAACCTCTGTGCCAGTACAGTCAAAGCTTCATCCTTATTCTCTGCCTGCACATGCATATCGATAATTCTTTCATCTAATACATCATTCAGTTTCATTGTAATATCCTCCCTATTGAATTAAATATTTATACAATTCTACATTCGATTTCATCTGCTTAAGTTTCTGTACTTTTTCATCTGTTTCTACTAATGAGATGTATTGTTTATAGAACACCTGGATGCGTTTTACTTCATCTGGTGTATCCATCTTGAATCCTAATAGAAACACTACATCTACTAAATCATCATTCCACAGAATAGGATTTTTCAAGGTTGCTATAACGACTTTCGAGTTATTGACTTCACTCTGTGCCCCATGTGGCAAACTGACGCCATTTCCTATGGAAGTCGTCGTTGCTTTCTCTCTTTCCAAGACACTCTCGCAGAATTTTCCAGTTACAAAGCCTTTGTTTTCCATCTGTTGAGACAAATAAATTAACAATTCCGTTTTATCTTTCACATCCAAATTCATAAAAATCAAGTCTGGAGAAAATAGTGGAAAACAAATAGGTGAGAAAGGATTTGGCACATCATCTGTCTTAAGATTCAATTCCTCCATATGGGAACGCAGCTTCAGGATACCACCATCGCTTAGAATATTAGAAATTTCGACGATTCGTTTATCATGAAACGGCAAGGTGTGCGGTGTGATGATCATATCCATCTCCGCCTGCTCTTCCAATTTAAAATCATGAATACCTTCCACACGAATTTCATTAATTTCAGGAACCAACTTACGCAGACGTTCTACTAACAATTGTGCATGTCCGCGGCTGGAATCCGTTAACAGACATACCCGATATTGTCTAGTCTTTCGTTCAATGGCAGATTGAATGTACAGCACGATATATCCCAATTCATCTTCGGTAATCTGTAAACCATATGTCTCTTCAAATAAAATGCTGATAGCCCAGGTTGCTCGGAAAACATTTTTATACTCTTTCTTAATAAATGGCTGTAGTGTTGCGCAAAAAATGGCAAAACGTTGCATTTAAAATGGCAAAAAAAAGGTGCTTGTTAAAAGGATAATAAAAAGGTGTTTTCAATGGTTTTAAAACCTTCTTGATAACACCTTTTTTGCGGTCACTTCAACCAGCATTTTTCTTTCGCTCATTATCTGATTCATTCTCTAATAATTCATAGACTTTACAGTTAAGAGCGTGACAGATTTTATCAATCGTTTCGAGTTTAACATAATCACACAACTCCCAATAAAGCTCGTTAATAGTCGCTTTACGGACTCCAGTTTTTCTAGAAAGCTCTACCTGTGTCATTTTTTTCTCACCCAAAAGTCTTGATAATCTAATTCTGATCATAACAACGCCTCGTCCAAATTTTACCGCAAATGAATTGTTTTGCTAAAATATGGAATTATATTACGCTTTGCGGAATAAGGCTTGACTTTCTTAATAGTTTGTTATTATCAGTTCTTTAAAGGTTCCTCTTGCTTTATCTAAATTGTTTGATCTCTCAACTGGATAGATATTGAAACCTGTATAAAGGCTACGAATAAACTCATCATCATTATATGATAAAATGAATTTACCCTTAATGGCTGCAAGGCAGTCCCTTAAATGAATATGGTCTTGCTCCGTAAATGTAGCCATATAATAATGTTCAGTCTTGTGATATGGTGGATCGCAATAGAATAATGCTTTCTCTCTGTCATAAACTTTAATTAGATTATCATAGTTTTTATTTTCTATAACAACCCTTTCAAGGCGCTTTCTAATGCCATTTAACATATCAGGAGATATATTCTTTTATTACACCCAAATGTATCACACGATGCACCATAGGAGGCTCTGACCAGATAGTAGTATCGTGCTGCTCTTTGTATATCAGTAAGTCCGTTCACATTGATCTGCTCTCTAAAATCATTGAATTGCTCTCTGGATAAAAGTAAGAAATCTAACTCTTTACGTAGTTCTGCATCATGATATTTGATGCATCGATAGAGATTTATCAATTGTGAATTGATATCATTGAATACCTCCATCTGTTTTGAATTTACTTCCTTACCAAATAGTACCCATCCAGCACCTCCAAATACCTCGATATATCTTTCTGGAACATCCTCTGGAAACATAGATATAATCTGTTTCCTTAATAGTTTTTTACCGCCTATCCACGGTATAAATGAATTCATATAAACTTTCCTCTCATAACGGCGTTGTTATAATCAGGAGAGCAGGACAGCTGTTCTACTGTCCTGGCTGTCGCTATACCTTATATAAATTGTCTTTGTGAACCGCAGCAGTAACTGCGCCATTATGCCCGATTACTACACGATTACCATTGATTTCAATAACTGAATATGTGGTATTGTAGACAAAGGAAGCAAGACCAACACCATTATAGTCTTTTGCTCCTTTTTTAACACGTACACTGCAGCCTTGGAACAATCCACTTCCAGATGCAGATGCCTGTCCTTCAATGTCCTCAATACGTACCCATGACATTATTTCTTTAAGCAAGGCTTTACCAGACCCAAGCTGTAAGATTGTATAAGTTTCATCTTTAACCCATGAAGGAATGCTTTCGCCTGTTACGTAATTAGTTGCGGATTTCTTCACTTTAACTTTCTGACCTTTTTTTAATGATGTAGAAGGTGCATGAGCTGGTTTCACCGGTTCAGATACTCCTGGTGCAGGCTGTTTTTTCAATCCTGCAATAATAGAAGGATAGTCCTTATATGCATAATTCATATCAGTTCTTGCACTGGATCCATCGACTTTGCCATCAGATGTGTATTGCCACATACCGCAGCTCATGCTAGGCTCTGAAATACCCCAATGAGCTAGCCAAGGATCCAATGAATCGACAACTTTAGAATTTACATTTCTCAAACGGTTGAACCATGACTTGCTCATATATAAAGTAAGATACTCGCCTGCACCCTCAATGATGTCCTTGAAAATTTGAATCGTTCTGATGTTCTGAGCATCGCCTACACCGTTGCGAGCTTTCCAGCCATCGGCATCTTCCATGTCCAAGTTTAGTGGATATGTGTATCCACCCAATTCTCGGCATAATGCTAAGAAATGAGTCGCCTCAGTACGTGCGGCAGCGTCACTGTCAGCATAACTGTAATGGTACAAACCAAAAGGTAAACCTGCCTTTTTGCATTTTGCCACATTGTTTCGAACTTGAGCATCTTCTTGGAAGTGTCCCCAGCTTGCTCTTAACATAACAAATTCAACACCAGACGCTTTAATTCTTGCCATGTCCACATTTCCGTTGTGTTCTGAAATATCTACGCCTAATCTACGCATTTTCTTTTCCTCCTTCGCTTGTTTTATCTGATACTAGAACAGTACCAATATCAATAGAATCCTTTAATGCATTACGCTGCTCTCTGATATTTTCAATCAGTTCGTGAATAGCCGGCGCTCCTGCAGATAAAATCAGACCACTGATTACCATATCAATAATCGGAATATTAGATTTCAAGCCAAAAGCCTCGAAAACATCCACTCCAAACATAAAGGCAAACAGAATGCCTGCACCTGCTGCAATCATAGCCGAAGGAATGTACTGCATAAACTTTTCTCCAAATATTTCCTTGATTCTGTCCACCAAGAACTGGATCAGGATAGAGAATACGATCATTAAAGATAACACCTTGAATACTTCATTTAATTCCATAAAAAGTATTCCTCCTTTCTTTGTACTATAACTTTATTCTTTTATAGCAAAATCGAAAAATAAAACATTTTATAAATCATTGTTACTTATTTCTGTCAGATTTTTACATCCTATTTCCACAAGAATTTTCCCTACTGAATATTTTAGTGCTTCTGGAACATGACTGTACTCTAGTTTTCCAGAAAAAATACGATATGCTAAAAACTCTGCCATTTTAATTTCCTCCCATTTGCATCAGAATCATTTCCTGCATAGCACTTTCTAGCATATCAACACGTTGTGTAAGTGTTGGCACAGATCCTGCTTCAAAAGTTAATTCTGGAAATAGTTGTTTCTTTTCCAACTCCGTCAGTTCTACTACTGATCCTTCAATATATTTATAATTATATCTGCCAAACTTATCTGTTAAGTTCTCATGATTGATATTTTGAATATTATAATCTAATATCCAGTCTGATCGATCTGCAACATCATGAAGGTTTTTGATATCGATAATGATATTGCGATCATCAATTCTGATCATTACTTTATCTTCCATTACTTTTCTCCTTAGAAATTTGATTTACCTGTCATGTATACAAAATGCATATTTAATCCAAACCCTATGGGTAGTTTTTCTGGTGTTGTAAATATCACTTTTCCAGTGGTAGTTATATCAACTTTAATATTTTTACCTGCATAGGATATATTAGGGTATGCGGTAATATCCACGTTTGGACAATATTCCGCCGGCATAGACAGAGCGACCACATATCCTGCATTAGCTGGCACTTCTTTTTCCAAAATACCAGAGCATTTGAGATACACTACCTGTCCATTACGATATCCAATTGTAACTGGATAATAAGATGAGTTTGTAAGTTCAATACGATTCTGGTTGCACTGATTTTTTAATTTTTTATCTATTACATTTACAGTTTCCTTCACTTGTTCTTCTGTTTGATATTTAATATCGTTTTCAAATGCACTTAACTTGCTTGGAAAATCTGTTATTTCAGTTTTTGAGTGCTTATGACTAGATGGTGGAAACTCCGTTGGCTTATTGATGAAGTTGCGATAATCAATTAAATAATTAACATTTTTTCCATCGACAGTATCAGCATTTCCTCCATTAGCTGGAAGCGATTTAGGAAAATCTGTAATCTGTGATTGTGTGTGAGTATGATTTATAGGCATTCGTGCATCTGTTAACCTTGGATCATCACCCTGGCACACGGTTCCGGCTGTATTGCCGAAGTTTTTATTGAATGCAGTTTTCTTTTCAAAAGCGGGTTCAAAATCACTTGCGCGCTTCCCCTCGATTGTATCAGCATTACCACCGTTTGCAGGAAGTGATGATGGAAAGTCCGTAATATCTGATTTTGTGTGTTCATGATTGATCTCTGCTTTAGTTCCTATCAGCTTGGTTACGGTAGTCGCAAAATTAGGATCATTGCCCAATGCATTTGCTAATTCCTCTAAAGTATCTAAAGTTTCAGGCGCTGAATTAACTAGGGCTGAAATCAATCTTTTTACTTGTTCTTCATTTTGATAGTTATTGTCATTTGAAAAATATGAAACTTTAGATGGGAAGTTTATAATTTCTGCTATTTGATGCGTATGGTTAAGAGGTGCCTTTTTTGATAATGCCACTTTAGTATCGTTGCTTATTGGTTTTTCAGCATCACTTGTATTGTCAACATTACCAAGCCCAATCAGCATTTTTGTGACCTTATGTGGATTATCATTATCTTTTACATGTGCATCTAAATCTCGTTGTAATGCATATACACTTCCATTGATTTTGATATTGATATTTATATCATTAGATATATTGAAAATGAATCTTAATCTTTTTTCATAAGCAATACCATCCGTCTGGGAATTTATAAATTCAGCATCAGTTCCTGAGTTATCGTATGCATATAACACCTCTGCTCCATTGCTGTTTTCAGCAATAACACCGATTTCTCTTAAATAATAATTATCATGTATTGAATTTGCAATATCCGCTTCAACAAATAACGCATTATCCTCATGCTTGATTTCTGGAATTACATCGAATAACGGTTCTATTACAGTATTTGTGATATTACCAACATTATAGCCACAACCAATGCGAATACATTTTATTGTAAAAGACTTATTATTTTGCGCCTGTGCTAGTAAACATCGACCACCATCAGTTATTTTCATGCCTTTAAAAGCCATTTAATTCACCTCCTGAAATTCAAAAATGCTTGATACTAATGTTCCTACTCCGATGTTCGTTGTAGGATTATCGGATCTAATTAAATGTATTATGTAGCCCAGATGAGCAGGCTTTATGGTTTCAACTAAATCTGTGATGTCTGCTATATTATTTACAGACATTAAATCATCTTTATCTCTGATAATATCTATTGTAAATATATATTGTGCAAAATACTCATTAATTTGTATATCTTTACTATATGTAATTGTAGATATAATTTTACGCATGGTTGCTAGTGTGGCATTTGTCTGTGTATTGAGTTTTGCCAATATTCGCCTAATTCGTACTGAATCTGAATCTGATTTTGAATTAGTTTCGAAACCGAACATTGCCTCATATCTTGATAGATATATACTAGCTGTACTTATAATAGTTTGAGATCTTAAAAGTTCAATACAATCGCTGAGACGATCTATTTCTACCTGTTCTGCATCCAGTAGTTCTTTTATATCCGGATTGGATAAGATAAATTGTGGCAGGAACTGCAATGATGATATGTTCATGTTTTGATCTCAATAGAGTTCAGTTCGAAGAACTCCTCAGCTTGTGCTGTGATGCTCTCTTTCTTACCATTCACTGTATAATCAATGACATCCTTTACCCCTGCCACATTGTATAGCAAGTCACTGATCTTATAGTATGATAAGACTTTGCTGTCCTCTTCATAGGCTATTCCTGTTAGATATGTATGAATAATCCTGTAACATTCATTCTGCACATCTGATAATTTATATCCTTGTTTCAACTGTATTTTACCAACAACGTTGATTGTCTTTGCGATAGCTTTACTTACGGTCACCTGTGCGCCGACAGGGCGCTGTGTTTCGATATAGTCTGCTACGTTTTTGATGATTATATCATCTGGTGTGCCGCCATCGCTAGATAGAATAACAACCTTTACAGTGCCATTCCCATTCCATAATGGAATACATCTGGCATTTCCAACACCGGATACCTGTTTCGCCCAATACACATAAGAATTGGCATTTCCGCTGCTTATGGGATTACGCAATTTCTCATAAATACGTTTTCTGAATGATTCATCATCTTCAATCTCAGTTCCGCCTTCAAAATCTGTTTGATTTTCAGCTTTAACTCCGTCGATAGCATCAACCGCACGTATTCCAGTTATAGCACCAGCTGAGATATTGGTTTCAATTCCCGTCGTTATACAGGTTACAGGAATTGAAACACTTAACGTACTGGATATGACTGCCTCATAATCAGTTAAAAATGTAAAACCATCACTTATCACACCAAGTCCCTTAGGAATTGTCGTACCTTCTTTGCCTGTAAAAATCACTATTCCTTTTGATGGTGTGGCAGGATTTCTCTTCATCCCATAGTCATCGGCTTTACGATCGAGAAATTCTCCGACCGCTGTATCCAGAAAGGTAAGATCAAGATAACTGATCACACGCATATACATCATGCGTGAAATCTCCTGAGCGATTGCTTGAATGCTATCCATCGCGAAGGATCCTTCCTGCTTGCTTGCAGGGTTTTTTAAATTGGATCTCATTCTTGCAATGATGTTTTCAAACGCGAATTCATCACCCTGCATTGACCTTGCTATTTCAAGGTAATCCTTTTCTGTCATTATCCACTCACTCCTTTCAGTTCAGTATCAATATCCATTTCTCCATAAACTGATAGCACAGTGAAACGGACTGACATCTTACTTTCCTTTACTTCAAATTCAAAGTCTTTCAGCTCAGTTATATAATCGTTATCATACATAAGAGCTTCGACAATATAACGTTTGACTTCCATTTTCGCGATTTCTTCGTTCATGCTTTGCCCGATTAAGGACAGCATTTCATTTCCGTAATCTTGCGAATAGGCTAAGTGGCGGAACCTCTCGGTCATTAGCGCTTTATATATATGGATTTGTAATGCATCATTGCCATACACATAGTAGTTCCTTCCAGCTGCATCCTTTGCCAGACAATTCTGTTCAAAGTCATATGCATATTCACATAATATTTCATTTGATGGCTGTTCTGCCAGTTCCTCAACCATTTCAGTGTTGATGAATGGAAATATTGATTGATTCATGCCATCTTCACCACTCTTTCGAGAATGTAAAACGATATACCACTCTGCAGTACGATGACCATATCTCCTTTATGCAGCAGCTGCTTTTTAAGGACGCTCTGCAAATATGGGAACATGGCATAATTGGCTTTGTCGTCGTCCTTGCCCCATGTAATGCTATTAGATATTTCGCTATCACTTGTACAAGTATAAGCATTATTGAGATAGATGTGTTTTTTAATGATCTGGTCATACATATTTAGCTGCAGGGGAGACACACTGTGGATCTTGCCAACTAGGATATGATCCTCTGACTGCTTTCCTCGAATCTTTAAGATTGCATCAATCAATTTTCTGTCTGTTGGTTTCATGTTCTCCTCCTATTCTGATGGGATGTCCTTTTCGTCCATCGTATTTTCAAATGCCAAAGTCAGGCTCATTTCATGTTTTCCATTTGCGAATGTATGTGAATCACTCTCAATGTAAAACAATCCATATAGCCCTGATTTGCTTTCCTGTACTGCCAGCGAATATCCGGATACTGCCCTGGTATCTCCCAAAGAGAGAATTGTACCTGTTTCATCAATGCCATGGAACAATGCCTTTGCCTCTGTTGTTGCATCTGTACCATCTTCCTGCTTATAAACCTTTTGCACCGTTCCATATTTGTTTCGGCTTGCTAGATCATCCAGCGTCTTGATGGTGTTTCCGTTCTTGTCCGTAACGACTACTTGATTCACCACATTCTCACTGGTTACGCTGTACGTAGCATCTTCCAGATTATAGGTACCTTCAACAACCACTCCGCTATATTGACCTTTTTTGATCACACACAGCTTGTTGATATCTTTCATTAAAGGTATATAGATATTGCCATTCGTTCTGCCTGCATAGGTATAGGCAATCATGATTGCCTCGTATGCAGTTTTCTGCAAACAAGGATAATAGACCTTGATGCCTGTCTTTTCGATGCTCCCTGTCGGTATGCCAAGATCGTCACAAATGGTCTTTGTAATGCTCTCTGGCGTATTGTCAAATATCTTTGATATTTCTGATCGACTCACGTAAAACAGAAGATCATAGGCAAGGTAGGTCATTGTTTTCGCTGCAGAGTTTCGGTCGATTTTATGAATAACACCTCCGAAGATAGCTTTTCCTTTATCGTCCTGCAGGATGATATCATCTCCTGCATTGATGCTGACCTTAGGCATCTGCTTGTCCTTTTCGTTTTGATATATTACAAAAGAAAGTTTCCTGCTGACTTCCTTCGTATCTCCACTCCATGTAATGCTCTCCACCAGTTCAATGATGTCCTTTCCACCAGTCAGCAGTTTCATTTCGGAATTGTCAACTGGGTTCCTGCCCAGATCCAGTGTCCCTGTTGCGAGCTGGAGAATCTATGTGCCTTCGCTGCGCTCTCAATCGTGGAAGAGTTCGCATTATAGATTTTCATATACTGCGTACCGTTCCCGTAAAATCGTGTTGCGATAGCCCACAAGGTATCATTGCTTTTGATGGTGTAAGAACTTCCACCTCCACCGCCAGAGCTTCCGGATGATCCGGAACTCTTTGCTGCAGGTTTTGGGCGTGTCTTTATGGAGCTTTTCACTTTGGTGGATACTTTTACAGTTGGAACATTCAGCGTCTTATACTCCGTCAGGACAATGGAGTAGTAGATATCATCATCTCCCTCGCGCTGCTTGTATTCAAAGCTGTCTACTGACATAGCGAGGTTGATATCCAGATCTGTGATAATCATTCTGACGACGCTTTTGTTATCTTTCCATTTCTTGACCATCGCCTTATATTCCTTAGGTGTGCGATTGGCACCACCGCGAAAATACAAAGGCGATTTTTCAGCAGGAAAGAAACTTTCAAAGGTAACACTGATTAGACCGCGCTCTCCAAGCAGATTCACACTTCCTACATCAAGGAGTGTTACCTGCTGGTTGTTCTGCGGATCCGTAAATGCTATCTCTGATGGATTGATAGGAAGCTGGATCACTTCCTTTCTATCATTTGCACTGAGTTCTATAATTCTTGTCCTCATGTCTTTCCTCCTTCCTAGTCAAGATTTTCAGCCACTTCGATAATCTTCTCAGCGACTTTTTCTGATATGTTGTCAATGTCAGCCTCTTCTCTGACAACGACTTCATCTGCGACTTTAGCAACTGTGATGTTGTAGGTCTTATTTATGATCTGACCATTTCCTGCTTGTCCAGGCGTTGGTGCAGGAGAAGGGAACGGATCACTTTTAGGTTTTGGTGTACTACGCTTTGATGCTCTGCTGTTGATCTTATCTGCAAGCTGTGAGATCCAGCCGGTATTATTTTCAAGTGGCATGACTGCCTCTTTACCAGCTTCACCAACAATAGCAGGTGTTGCCTTGTTGACGATTCCACCTTTTGCAAGATAGTCGATCTTATCCAATCCAAGGCTCCAGTGTTCACCACCTACGAATGGTACCCAGTCAGGAACATCAACCGCTATTGAATTGATACCGTCGATAGCACCGTTTATGATACCAATAACCGCGTTGATCGGAGCCTTACAGATTTCCCCAATACCGCCGAAGATAGTTCCAAAGGCATCCACAACGCCCTGCCAGTCGCCTGACCAAATACTGCTGATCAGATCAAGTCCGCCTTGAATGATGTCAGCTATGCCGGACACTGCAGTTCCTATGGTTTCGCTGATGCCAGTAAAAACATCGTCGATAATAGGTGCAATCGCAACAATCACATCCGCAATCATGCTAAACGCATTTCCAAGCGGAGGAAGGATTGTAGTCACGATATTTCCGACCGTGGTCACAATAGTTGAGAATACCGGTTCGATCGCAGGTAAGATACGTGCGATGGCATCAACGATCGTCTGTATGACAGGTGCTGCCTGAACAATAACCGACTTTATCGTTTCGCCAACCGTCCCGGCAAATGCCATAATCGGTGGGAGCATCTGCTGGATCCCTGAAATGATAGCGGAGAAGGTCGGCATCATTTGTTTGAATCCGGAAATGAAGCCAGGCATCATATCACTAATAAACTGGATGCCTTTTCCAAGGCTGTCACCGAACTTTGTACCCAGCTCATCAATATAAGGCATTGCCTTATCAATAAAGCCTATGACATTGGTAAGAACAGGCTTGAGCTGCTCTACGATCTTCAAGCCAAAGTCTGCGACTCCTGACTTCATCTTTCCGGTGATGGTTGATAATAAATCACTTCCGGTCGTAGCCAGTTTTTCAGCAGCACCGCCATAAAATTCTGAAAGGTCTTTTGAAACACCTTCAAAACCCTTTGAATCAAATTCCTCAGCCGATACTTTAAAGCCAAATTCTTTCAGACGCTCCATTTCACCGAGTTTCGCATCTGCTAGTGCCTCGATTGCATCACTTACAGATTTTGTACCACCAGATGCTGCAGCCATGTCCTCTGCTAAGGTTACAAGATTCATAGCCTCCTTGCGGTTACCTTGAGTAATTGCGATTGCTCGGGATCCTGCCTGAATGACTTCTCCCGTCTCAAACGGTGTCGCATTGGCATTTTCACGAAGAGCGTTTGTAAACTCATTCGCTGCTGCCTTGATTTGATCTTGTCCATAGTCTTTATTCGTAGCACCGATAAAGTGTTCAATAGATACCTGCTGATTTTCGAGCTGCATACCACTGTTTACTGCTGCACCTAGCGCTACTACGCTGGCAGTAACCGGTATAACAAGACCTTTCGCCAATGATTTCAGCTTACCGCCGATAGATGCAAGAGCGCTTCCTGTTTTATCGATAACTTTAGCAATCGGCTTTACAACCATCTTTCCAACTGTTTTCAGTTTGCTTGTGATTGGTGCTAGTTTTGCACTGATCATATCTTTCAATATTGCAACCGGCTTTACTACCGTTTTCCCAACTGTTTTCAGTTTGGAGAACACACCACTCACTTTACTTGTTGCCTGGTCTTTTAATGCTACCAGTGGACGGGATACGATCTTTCCAATGCGCTTTACTTCGCTGTAGATTGATTTCGCCTTGTTTAAAGCATTACCAGCAATCCTCACAATAGGAGATACGACCATAGAAGATAATGCTTTGAGTTTGGCTCTGATTGCTCTTATACCGTTTAAAGCATTTCCACCTACATTCACAATGGCTCTGTAGGTTCTTCCCGGTATCGCAAACAGTGCGCTGCGGATCCGGTGAATGCCTGCACTTGCAAAGTCCGCCAGTTTGATCACCGGCTGGATACTCAGCTTAGCGAGAAAGAGAAGATTGTTCTTTATCTGTACCAGCCTTCGTGTTGCCATGTCTTTCAATGCCAGCAAAGGTATCATGGCAAGACCGCCCATTTCCTTGGCAAAAGCCTTGAATGCTGATAACTTAGCAGTCGCTTGATCCTTTAGACGGATAACCGGAGCAATCACTGTTCTTGCGGTTGCTTTCAGCTTGCCAGTAATCAGAGCAAGCCTGCTAGTCACTTGATCACGAATCCGGATAATTGGATCCATGACATAATTCTTTACTTGCTGAAATAACTTTATAGATGATTTCAGCTTGTTCAATGCCATGTCTTTCAGCTTGACGATTGGTGTGATCACCATGTTGCCAAGTCGCTGGAGTTTCATAGTAAGTGCCTGCACTTGCTTTGTCCCATAGTCCTTGATCTTAATAAAAGGGGAAGCGACCATTCGTCCAAACGCGGTCAGTTTCGCCTTGGCTTTGTTCAGCTTCCTCATATCGTCGTCATTCAAGCGGATCCTGGTATTGACACCCTCCTTGAATTTATTAGCGCTTGACTGCAAGCTGCGGATAGACTTCATGGCAGATGTGCTGTCGATTGCGGGTTTATACTTCGTGTCCCACGTTTCTTTAAGTTCTTTTCCGGTTGACTGCATCTCATCTTTTAAAGATTTGTTTTGTTTCCGGATTTCCTTAAAGGTAGTGGTCACATCATCCGTAACGCTCAGCTTTGCTAAAACTCCCATGATTCACCGCCTTTCCTGTACCTTAGGTTTTCTTTGCCGCAGATTTCGCTGCTTCCTCCAGTTCTTCGTAATGGTATTCCATACTCGCCTGATAAAACAGTTTTTCAAATTCTGGAAGGTTAAGAAATTCCTCTACCTTCCAGCCTTTCTGCACATAATGATGGAGCAGGTACATTTCACCATCATGCTTGATTAGTTTTTTAGATGCTTAACGACCTTGACTTTCTTTTCGCCGGGAAGAACGCCAGAGAGCTGCATGATCTGCTTTGCAATCTCCGTTTGTTCATAGCGGGTAAACATATCCACGACCTGCATCGTATAGTCGATATCACCGCTCTGTTTCATCAGCTTGCCAAGTTCCTTCATGTCAGGATTGGTAACACCAATATACACCGCATATTTATCTGCACTGTCATCATCATCACCATCTGTGCCATAATTGATACACTCAGTAATTTCGGCGTCAGACAGCGATCGGATCGTAATAGTTTTTGGAGTATCGTCACCATCGTCCAATGAAGGGATTTCAAGTTCCTTGGTCTGATACTTCTTTTTTGCTTTGATACGTGCTGCAGCTTTAGCAGCCATGATTTCCAGCATTGTTTTTGTTTCTGTTGAGTTTGCCATTTTCTTTCCTCCTGTTATGCAACTGCGATCTGATCAAGTGGTGTCATATCGCTTGGTGTGAATCCTCCTGTTAATTCTTCTTCAATGATTCCACCTTTTTCCATAATGACCAGTGGAAGATCAGTCCACCAGACATTATCAATACTGTATCGAGACACGCCACCATTGACAGCATCAGGATCTGCAAGTTTCGTGATGACCTGACTGCGCACGTCTTTGCCTTTTTTATAATTTGCCAATACCGCATTGTATCTGTCATATACCTTGGCGATCGTTACGCTGATTTCACCTTTTAACCCTGTCATTTTGGAGTCAACATCGATACCAAGCTGAACATCTTCACGATTGACAGAAACTTTGGCTTCAATCTTTTTGAATTCCATGACCGGAAGTCCATCGATCCATAAGGTTCCCCATGTACCTGATAGCGTTTTATTTCCTGTGATTTCCATTTCTTTACCTCCTACATTTCAAGTGACAGGTCAAGATCTTCCATTGCATCCACAAGTTTGATCTTACCTTCCAGCATGATCTTACTTCCTGTATTTGCAGAGAGGATCTCAGCGTCACTCATCTTATCTGTGTCAATCTCATTCATTTCGAGATAGGCTTTCTGCTTTTCCAAAGAGATAGAAACAGTATTCTCCGCATTAGAATCTAAAACATCACCCTGAATACCGCGGAAATATTTCAGTATGGCAGCCACAAATGCCTGCTTGTGATCATAATCATTGATGACCTGCCCAACATAATCATTTTCAAAGGTCGTTTTAATGTCCTCCTTGATCATGTCACGTCCTTCAATGATCTTGATTTTTCTAAGGTCATCACTTTTCCCAGATGTCAATGAATTAACACCACGACCGACCTTGAAGCTCTCTCCATCATAAATGATGATGAGTTCGCCTTTGCCAATTCGTTCCTCTGCATCAGCGGGCGTTTCGGCTGAGATAATATCAGACAGTTTGTAATAGGTCATTGATCTACTCAATGGCAGACCAGCAGCAATTCCCGCAATACGTGCGCAGTATTCAGCTGCACTCAGCGTGACTTCTGTCCCTGAGATGGTAGATACAACTTTATCAGTCGTATAGTTGATAATTCCTTCATTGTCAGCTGCAGTTCCTGCAAACACTGCCTTAAAGGTCTTTTTGTTTGCTGTTCGCTGTTCTTTCATCCAGCTAACCAGCGTAGTGGTTGCTTCCTGATCAGCGCCCGGAACTGTCAAATAGTTCCACTTGTAATCGACAAGCAGGGCAAGTGATGCGGTGTATGTTGCCACTGATGTTTTTTGTGTTACGATGATGACCTTTGCGGGCGCTCCCTCAAAGATCAGTTTCAGGTATTGATAGTTCTTTTCATTTAATTTCGTAAAGTCAACATCATTCAAGCTCTTACAGATTTGAAACGGGATGGCATCTGCAGTATCATCTTTTAAAATTACTGCTACCACACCACGCTCGCTGCGCTTAATGATGCTCTGCGCTTTTTCAGCGAAATCAATGATCACCTGTGGTAATCCTATACTCATGTTTTTTTCCTCCTGTTTAAATAATCGTGAAGTCCAGTTCCTCTGCAGGAACACCATCTTGCGGTTTATCCACAAGGTCAGTGAACTTCAATGTAAATACATAATGTGCGACATCATCTACGATCCTGAATGTAACTTCTGGAATCGTGATATGTCTATCTAAGATGTGAAAGCAAGGCTGGAATACTTTATCCAGTGATTCATTCATTTCAAAATAACGTTTTCTTGATTGCTCTTTATGCCAGTAGGCGATATCGATGATAAACGAGCGATCGCGCATCTTTTCACCATTCAGCTGATTCGTGACTGGAAGGAGGGTAACAAAGAACCACTCATCCAGTGTTTCACTTTCTTTGGTTTTTGAAAGCTCCTCGAAAGCCACTTCAATGTCTTTTATACTTTTTAAATCACTAACGATCTTTTTTTTGAGTTCAGTGAATGTAATCATTAGAAATCAATCTCGTGGCGGTCTAGAAAGTCGCTCATCCAGTCTTTTAGATATCCTGGTAGCATGGTGTCAAGCATATCGCATGAAACCTCCAGCATATGAGCGCCCTCGATGAAGCCTCCGCCTTTTGATCTATGACCATAGTTTACTGGTTCTGCATATTCGACATTGTTGTAAAGTGTAATGATGTAAAGACTGCCTTTTTTCTCGATATCACCGATAAACCAGTTTTCCTGCAGGTGATGCGTCCTTACCGGAGTAAGATCCTGGACTGCACTTTGCCAATCCACACCGATCTGTGCAAGGAGTGCTAAAAATTCAGTGGGATAGTCATGTTCGATGATTTGAGCAAGAGCCTTGTCAAACTCATCAAGACCGCTTGTATCAACACCGCTCATCAGGCATCCTCCTCATCCATCAGCAAGGGCAGATTGTTATGGCTGCAGTATCCTTTTTCAAGTCCTGCAGAACAAATGATCGTTCGTCCAAGATGTGTGACTTCAATCGTATCATTCTTCTCAACATGAATTTCCGGACGATAGAATAAGGAATATTCCGTCACCGCTTTTACAACCATTCCATTTTTTGTGATCTTTCCACCAGTCGGACTGGATAATGCACAGGGGATATCGGTGTATACTCGCTTACCATCCAATCCTTTCAGGAAAATGGTTTCTCCAGTTTCTGGATCCTTGCCTTTTACTGGTCGGTACACATTCATGGTATCGTTATATGTCGCAGCTAAAATATCAGCTTCGGTCATATTTTGGATCCCTTGGTGTGTTGAGTTTTTTGAAATGAACTAAGATACAGTTATAATCCTTCATGAAATTCACACTATTTTGATAGGCAGATTTCGGATCACGATAAGAAATGGACGTATCTCCTCTGGAAATACTTGATACTTCCTTATTGTTTGGATTTTCAATATGACCATCTGCAATCAGCATATCCTCACATATCTGCGCTGCGGTATCCTCCAACTGTTCTGGTAGATCTTCGCGGTGGCAGTGTGCAAGGATTTGCCAGACAGCCCTGCGCACGTAACGCTCGACTGTCTCGCTCATTCCTTCATCAAGTTTTTTATTACTTTTTACTTCCTTTGCTATTCGCGTCACTGCTTCCTGGATCCTTGGTTCCATTCTGGTCAGCTCCTTCCTTGGCAGCTTCCTCAAACTTCTTGATTTTCGCTTTCAATTCAGCATTTTCTTTCAT
The DNA here is from genome assembly GCF_020563125.1 of Longicatena sp. 210702-DFI.1.196. NCBI lineage: Bacteria > Bacillati > Bacillota > Erysipelotrichia > Erysipelotrichales > Erysipelotrichaceae > Longicatena > Longicatena sp. 210702-DFI.1.196. Next base: position 151,503 of record NZ_JAJCPX010000002.1, read on the forward strand.
TAGAAGTTCCTTGGCTTTTTCAACCTTTGCAGTCAATTCTGCATCGGTGTATTTCTTTTCTGCTTTACCATCGACGATCGGATTTCCGTTCTTATCGTACTGTAAACCAATAACTGTAGACATAGTGGCACCTCCTTACGCTGCAGCGTGGGAACAGTAGATCCCAGCCAGCTTGTTTTCGTAGATATAAGCATAAAGCGTATTGTTTCTGTATTTGAATACGTGATCATCAGCGATCTGGTCAGCATCAGGACTGAAATATTTCAGGAACTGAACCAACTTAGAAATGACTGCGCTCTTTTCAACTACCAGGAAGTTGACATCTTTACCGCCGGTAGCCTTACTATAACCGAACTTGGTATCTCCGTTTTCCTCCTTACCAGTGGCAAGATTAATCGCAGTATAGAAACGAGCCTGTGGCATCTCGATGATCTTAGAGAACTTATCAAGTACCTTTTTTGATTTCGTTGTATCCAGATCATCGATGTAAGACTTCAACGTTCCCTGGATAAACAGGATTCTGTTTTCCTTAGAGACCTGGTCATTGTCCATCTTGTCAGATGCTCTACGCAATGCTTTGACAGCTTCCATTCCATCTGCGATGGTTTCTTCAACCTTTGTAATACCACTCACACCGCATATTTTTGCAATACGACCGGCATCAGTTTCAGGGATGACTTTTGTTCGCAAGAACTCGCCAGACAAGCGACTGAACGGAATACCTAAAGCCTCCTGGTTTGTCAAACGGTCGATACGTAATTCCTGAGAACGTTCCTTGTCATACTTGACAACTTCCCAGCTTAATTTTGTGGATCCCTTGGTATAACCGGAATTACGGTCAAAGTCACCAAGTCCATCCATATCCAGTTTCGCGACTCTCATCTCTCCATACTGATCAACCATAACGGAATTTTCATCAGCGTCCAGAATGGAAGTCAAAGCCTCCTGCTGGTACAGCTCATCAAGAATAGGGAGCCATACCTGTGCTAATTCAATATTGTTCATAACTTACAATCCTACTATTTCTTTTTGATACCCATAAGTTTTCGGGCGTTTTCTTTTTGCGATTCGACACTGCCAACTTTTACATCACTAGCAGCCTGTGGGGTTCTACCCTTTAAATGTGATTTGATACCATTTTCAAGGGATGACTGAAAGACTTTCGTAACCCTCTTAAATGATGCATCTAGGGCATCATCGCCTGAAACGTCAAGTAAATCGATCAGTTCTTCCGGATAACCAGCACCAGTCAACTTCTTAGCTGCATACTGTTTACGCAGATCTGATTCCAACTTTGCGATACGCTCAGCCTCGGAAACCTTTTTTTCTTCTTTTGGTGCTGCAGTGGTTGTGGTAGCTGTTTTTTGTGCCTCCTGCCACTTCTTTTGCTCATCGGCAATCATCTGCTGAACTTCCTCTGCAGTATAGGATTTCTTTTCTCCCTCTGCTTTGGCTGTCTGATCACCTTCTATTGCTTGTGTAGCCCCATCCGTATTTGTTGTTGTATCTCCAGGGACTTCACCATTCTTCACCCAGCCGACAATTTTTGCAAAAATGTTCTTTGCCTCTTCCTCTGCTGGGGGTGTTGACGCTGTCTGTGTCTGCGTCGTTGTTGCTTGAGATTTGTTTTCTTCCATAGTGGTTCCTCCTTTGCAATCTCATCTATAACAAGCCTTTTAAAAGGGCTTTGTTATCTCTTTTTATTTGCTTTCACAAATTTCTCTTTCCATTGCTGGTACTTTACATTTTCATGTAAGGGTGTGATTTTTCCACGTTTTTCATAGTCAAACATGGATAGATCACCTTGTGCGATAATCCGGCATTTACAGTTCGGATGCATAGGTGGCATATTCACACCTGGCTCTGCTTCCTCAAACGTGAAGATTTTCCCATTTAGTGCTGCACAATCCGGACAACCATCACCAACAAACATATATTTTTTAAAGCCCATCTTTTGATAAGACATTGCCTGTGCCTGCTGTGTAAAATAGGTTGACTCTGTTCTTACCAGGCGTTTGGCGTTGTACATACCTTTATCCATGACCTTGTTGATAGCAGATGCCATCTTATCAACGCTATGACCGGCTATCATGCCATTCGCGAGTTCTTTTCTCAAAGTCGTTGTCAACTTGTCGATATCTTCCCAGATTGCCTTGGAAAAGGTTTTTGTCTCCCACGGATATTCAATAATCTTCTTGATCATGTCCGGATTGAACTTTCCGACCTTCCAGCCAACGCCTAACGCTTTCTGTACTGCATAGTGACCGCGATAGTAATGTTCGACTAGCACCTTTTCAAGATGCTTTTTAATGATCTTATTGCTTTGATCAGCAAGTTTTCCCATCTCCATGTCGATCTGTGATATCAGCTGTTCTTTTCTTGTGATCCTGCTTTTGGCTGATAAAGTGTTCAGTTCCAGCAGTAGCTTAGGATCTTCGCTGGTTTCTATCTCTTTCAGATATTCCTGAATACTCATTCGCCAGAGATCATATTCTTTTCCTTTCAGCAGTTCTGTTGCCTGCTGGGTAGTCAATTCATTGTCCTCGGCAAATTTATAAACAATTCGCTGTATTTCACTTTGTAGGTGTTCCGCGGTCTTGTCATAGCAGTTGATCAGTTCTTCAATAACCTCATCGTCCGCTTTTGCCTCAGCAAGTGCATTTTCCTTTTCAGTCTCCACCAGTTTTTTCTGTTGCTTACTCATTGGATTCCTCTGCATCGATCTCATTTATATCCAGCACAGTGTTAAAGGCAGCACCCATCTTTTCATATCTGCTTGCTTCCTCATATTCCTCGACCTGTTCATCCTTGATACGTTGTAATTCGTCTTTTGCATCATCAATCATGTTCAGATTAGTCAAAGCAGTTTCATGTGAGATATGAGGCGAGGCAAGGTTGACAATCTGTGCGTTTTCCAGATCGTTCTGCGGTGCATTACGCTGGAATGTAATATCAATATCGCGATAATCGTATGGTCTGCCAAATAGATGCTCTATGTTGCAGATTAACTCAAAGCGCCTTTGTAGTGCCTTTTTAAACTTTCGCTGCTTGTCCGATATGATCTGATTAGGACTCCACATTTTATAGCCAATCGCAACACCGGAAAGATTTCCTGAAAAACTCTCATCATCCATTTTTGGTGTGAAGGAGTATAAGTGCATATCATTTTTAAGGCGATCCTTGTAGTTCTCTGTGGCAGTATCATTGATCTCCTTCATGATCCAAGACAACTCGCCACCATCTTCTGTGATGATTACGCCTTTCTTTCTCATTTCAACGACATCCTCAAGCTCCACATCGCCTAGTTTTGATAAATGCATGATGGCATCGTCATTGTACTCAAAGAGATTAGCGGTGTTTGATTGTCCTTTGTCGTAGGCATCGTTAATGCTGATGACATCTTCAAAGTCACCTTTCATTTCTTCGTTGTTCTGGTAAAGTACGATAGGCACATCGCCCCAAAAATGCTCCTGAACATCTGTCAATTCAAGAACTGCTTTGTTCTTGCTGGTAAATGTCCAGCACTCATATGCGGTATAAAAATCAATGCGCAGAATAGGGTTTCTGAGTTTATCCTTGGAATGGATCACACGCATAAATCCAAGATATTTTCCGTCTGTAGTTGATTCCTTGAACAGGATACCTTCATCCGCCGGAATTCTTGTAAAGCGGATGTTTGCATCCTCATCCATATAGAGAAGTTCAAAGCAATGACCATGAATACTCATCTTCTTGGCAATCTCGAAGTTTTCTTCCTCCTCATCGTTATAGTCCAAAATGTCCTTGATACATTCCAGTAAGGCATCATCTTCTGAACCATATTTGACTGGTTTTCCTATGAAAAAGCCAGTCAGTACGATGGTTACATATTTGCACATGGCATGAATGAGTTTATTGTTTGGATCATTGGAATTGAATTTCGGCTTTCTATTCAGCTCATGCTCATTCAAGAAATACTTTTCTAGTCGCTGGTATTTTTGGATATCCTGCTGTGATTCCTGATAGAATCTGCGGATATCCGTTTCATCAAAAGTTTCAAAACTTTCTGCATCTACTGTTATAATCATGTCTTTCCTCCTTTAATGAAGGCTTAACTGTCGCTTGTCGGCGATCATAAAGCGTTTCACTTTCTTTGCTACTGTTCGACATCCTTCCAGTGCATCAATACCGTCATCATGGGATCCCATAGGGAACTGTAGCATCTGTTCAAGCAACAACTTGTGTCTGCGACTGAACAGGATGTATCCATTCTTGACATCCGGCTGTAGCGTCTGCACACGCAGTGTCTTATCACTTGATTGCATAACCTCAACGATAGGCAGGTAAAGTCCAGCTCTTACGGATTCCTTTTTCAGCGTTTCTTTCAGGAACCACTGGAACTGGTTCGTCTCACAGCCGAACTTCTTGAATCCTTTACCAAACTTTCTGCGTAGCTTGCGTTCCAGATCAAGAATATCGCTGATGATCTTATCCGGATGCCTACGCTGGATGTCAGCTTCGACCACATATAGAAGTCCAGTCTTTTTCCCGCGTGCAAGGCAGATGATGGCACTGAAATCTGATTTCTTGCTTTTGCCAAGGGATGGATCCACAAACCCAAAGAAGTCGAAGCCATGAGAGAAGTCCATTTCCACATCGTTGTAGTAACTGATCCATTCTTCCATAAATAAGCAATCTTCCGGATTGATAGGCTCATTTTGCATTTCACTATTGAATGCTGCATCACCTTCTGACACCTTCATAATCATCAGGTCGTAGTAGGAAAGTTTTTCTTCCCACAAGACCTGTGTTCCTTCTAGCATCTTTTCTTGGCGTGTCTCAAAATATCTTTTTGCATCCTGCTCTCTGTGATCATTGGACAGATCGGTATAGATCTTTTCCCATTCATCCCATAGCTCACTGTACTTGGCAAAGCCAATGACAGCCTTGTACTTAATTGATCGATAACTAGGATTTTTCAATACGTTAGCCAGCAGGGAGTCGTAATGGAGCAAAGTACCAATATAAATAATATCTGTGTAATCATCACCGGCTTTTGATACTGCTTTATAAAACCAGTCGGACAATTTCTTTCTTTGATCAGGCGTTCTTACATTTTCGTCGTTCTCCACATCATCCAGAATAATGAGGTCAGGTCGCCAGTTTCGATGCTTACGACCACGAATCTTCTTTCCGGATCCGATTGCTTCCACCTTGATGTTTGTCTTTGTCAGGATGACATTGTTCCGCCATACCTTTCCACGCAGATCGCCAAAGTCCTCGATAATCTGCGGGTTCTCTTCAAATTCAACCTTGATGTTATCCAGGAAACTTTCTGCCTGGTCGCTGGAATCTGACAAGATGATAGGGTAATGCTTGTAGCCATAACAGATGGCGTGCATAGTTCCTTTAAATGTGAGGTTCGTTGATTTCGCATGACCACGGGGTGCAGCGATTGCACGTTTGCATCCTGCTGACCGCGAGATCCTTTTGATTTCACGTTTGTTGTCTGGTATACGATTTTTCAAAACACCGTCTGTCCATATCCTGTCAAGGTCGCGATGGAACTCAGGCGATTCCCTGACAAAATAGTGGGGGAAGTATGACCTTCCAAAGAACTCCATATCAAATGCTGCAAGCTGTCGGCGTAGCCCATGTTCTCCTGTCAATGGATATCCAGCCTTGAACTTTTCAAGAATTTTTAAACGCCTTGCATCACTATCTTTTTTTAAAAAGGTCTTAAAAAGGTTTGAAAGGTATGTGCTGTATTCCTCCTGGTCGATATCATCTTCCTGATCTCTTAGATTCTGTTCTGCTTCACTGACTGCATTGATCAACTTAGTAAAAGCATCATTTTTTCTGTTTTTCATATCATCACATCCTTTCAAATAAAAAAACGACTGCGAAAGAGCCGTTTTAAGCGTAGTTTCTGTTTTTGGTAGTATTTGTTCGTTCTCAACCTGTTTCAAAAATTTAAAAGGGTTTTACAAACTTTTAAAAGGGGTTTGAGCGTATCTCGTCAATGTAATGTGATGTAGATACGCTTCGCCACCCCGGATTGACCAGGTTAAGGGTTTTATGTCCGCCAGTTCCTGCCTAGAGGGACGAATCAACCCCTAGTTTTCACTGGTTTCTTTTTCATCAGTTATGATCGACAATGTAATCTTGTGGATTTCATCAAATACTGTTATTTCAAATGTTGCTTTCTTTTGTCTTTTCTGGCAGGATATGATTCTGCTTTTAAAATTTAAAAGGATACCCTTTTTAATCAGGTAACTTCCATCATCCTGAAAACTGATCAGTGTTGGTTCAATCATCTTGCCATCATTGCCAAGTAGACGGATCCATTCTGATTCCAAGTAGCTGAGAGTAGCTGGTGTTCTAGGATTTCCAAGTAGTGCTGTAACTCCTGGTACCCTCATCACTTTGTAATAGGTGTTTGCACTGAAATTGCATTCAACAAATACATAGCCAGGGAAGAGGATACGTTCCTTTGATTCCCATTCACCATTAGTTCTGATCTGCTGTTCCTCTCGTGGAACCAGAGCATCAAAGCCAGCGGAGCGAAGCTGCTCCATGACTGTGACTTCCTTATTCTTTTTTGTTTGTACTACGATCCATGACATATCATCCCGCCTCCTTTTTCTGGTTTAAGTAGGATACGACATTCTTGTATAACTCAGGACTTTCTTTTGCCATCGTCTCAAATAACAATGTTTTCATTTCCTCAATGGCAGCATCCTTAATATCCTGATTCTGTGTTTCAATACGTTTCTTGTAGGCAGTAGCCCTGATGAGCGCATTGGTTTCCTTCATCAGTTTATCAAGTTTGACCTCGTTCCAGTCCTCTTCCTCTGTGTTTGCCAACCGGTTGAATACGTTACCTGAAACAATACGAATGATTGCCTCGGTCGTATCAAGATCAGGATAATTGTTTAACTCACGCATGATGTTTTTAAAATTCTCATTCGTCATGCGCAACTGTTCAACATTGGCGTTGTATGCTCTGGCATATCGGCATACTGCAGCAACAGATATGGATTGCTCATTCTCTTTCAGAAAGTCGACAATCTCGCTGTATGTAGAGCCGGATAACAGCATTTGTTCCACCGCACCTTTTAGGTCGTCTGGTAGATTGTCAATCTTGCTGTGCTTACGATTAGCCACACGCTACACCTCGACCGCGTCGTCTTCGATTTTTTTCATCAAGAGTTTAATACCCTTGGATGACAACTTCGCCTCTAACTTCTTGTAATTAACATTCTGAGACAGCTCCGGCACTAGCTCCAGTGATTGGATATCCCTCATTCGGATATATCCTTCGAGTGATAGGTAATTGATACAGTCCATAAATTCCCAATTCTCCACGCCTTCATCTTTTAAGACTTTTTCAACACTCTGTAATTCCATGTATTTGTAACGCAGTATATTGATGGTACGTAATACTTTTCCATTATTACGCATAAAATTATCTGCCATAACTCGCTTCTTGATTTCTTCTCTATCCATATCAGTACCTCCCATTATTTCATCATCATTTTCATTAACTGATCTAATTTATTAGATAACTCTCTTTGACTACCAATAAATTCATCTCTTGATATGCTATTTTTGTTTAAGTCTTTCAAGTCATCTCTAATTTCATGTAATGCTTCATCAAAATCTTTTCTTGGGGTATAGTTCTTTTTGATTTCCTCAATATCCCCCTTCAATGATTCTGCATCTTCTTTTTTCAAATAATTGTTTTCAATCGAACGGATTTCATTATCATGCTTGTCTGCACGATCAATCGTTTTCTTTAAAAAATATCCAGCAATAGCATACAGGACACCAAAAATCCAGCTCTGAATATCATTCATTTTTATCCCTCCGTTCTTTGTACAGACACAATCTTACTCTTATATTGTCAAATGAAAAAATAAAGCCTTTGAATAAAATATTTTAAAAAATACTTTACCCAAAGGCTATATCTCTACATCGAATATCGTTAGCTGACCATCTACAGGAGCGTTTTTCAACTCCCTATATATATCAGAAATAATATTCCTAATTTGATTTTCCGTCAATCCGTATTTGACGCTAAGTGCTTTTGTACTTCTTGTTTTTTGATATTCCTGACATATCTTCTCATTGCGGATCCTGCGCTCCAATGCGTCTGTCTTTGGTATATAGATACTGCACCCTGCATAGTTCTGCAGGAGATTCCTATAAGCCTCTAAACCTATGATGTCGACCAGTTCCTTTTGTTCCTGATCAAGGTCATCATAGGTCAGCTTCTGGATGATTTCTTCCATCAGTTTAGCATATGACCTGCAGGTCTACGCAGCTCCGCAGATTCAATATAGTGTTTCAGGATCTCAATGAGTTTGTTTCCATCCTCGCGATCAAGATACGTAAACAATCGCTGAGGTGTTGATTTTACATTGAACTGACGCTTGATGATACCTGCCAGTCGCTCGCCAACCGGCGTGGTATCCTCTATCTCGTCAAGTTCTTTCAAGCGGTACATCAGCGCCCATATCTTTTTCTTTTGACCTTGGCTCACGCTCTCAACACTCATATGACTTTGTTTCTGTTCAAGATATGCGATGATCAATTCTGCTTCGTTGTGAGTAAGGTCTTTTACGGATTCTTTTCCGGTTTGCGCATACACAATCATGTGAAGGATATCGTTCTCCTTGTCCTTGCTGTCAACATATCCTAAGGCGTTGGCGATTGCGTATATCTTCTTTTTCTGCCATCCTTGTACAGATTTCATATGATGTTGCTCCTTTCTATTCCTCTGCTTCCAGTGTCACCTTGATGGTTTCATCAATGATCACGGATGCCTTAGCCTTTGCTACTGCATCCTCAACGGATCCATGGAACTCTGATGCGTCCATAATCTGCAGGATTGTCTGGTAGTTCATGACCTCCGTAATCAGATAAGCCCAATCGCTTGCCTCTTCCTCTGTTAATTCAGGAACATATTTAAGCAGGTTCTTCTTATCTTGTGCAAATTTACCTTTCAGTTTCTTGCTAAGTGTCTTTTGTGCTTTGGTATCACTGGTAATCTTACAGATGGCATCTGCAAGCGTGCCTTCTGTGTAATTGCCCGATACCATATCAGCAAGAAATTTTTTACTGTTAGGCTTGAGGTCTGATTTGACCTCTTCCTTTACAAAGTCACCATACGCAGAACCAAATAGTTTCTTTAGTACGCTCATTGCGATTGGTTTCACTGTATCTGCGTTCTGTACAATAATCTTGCAGTTTCCAGTTCCATAATACTCGACTGTCTTTTCCTTGCTGTCTTTAAGATCCTCCTGTGCTTGTTTCTCAAAGAATCCTTTGAGTTCATCCAGCTGGAGCTTTAACCCCTCCAGCTGCGCTGAAAGGTCGGCATAGCGATCAACTCGTTCACTCATTGTCATTGCTGTGTTCATGTTCTTCCTCCTTTGCTTTTTCGTTGAATCTTTCCAAGCATCTGGAGCATAACTCTGTACCGTCGACAACTACTACACCATCAGCACAGCCACACATGATACACGTTGGTATGTGCTTACGGATGATGAGTGCATCATCGGCTGTTTCCACTTCCACAGCTGCGCCCTTAGGGATGTTGAGTTCATGACGCATGATCTGCGGTATCGTGATGCCACCAGCCTTGGAAACTTTCTTAAACTGTTTCATCTCAATTCCTCCTTTGTTTACTCCACTCTGCATTTTGCGGGCTTGTGACCGTCTTTGGCTGCATTAGAGCAGGGGATTATATATCTTCCCCTGTGGCTTTTATGTATTCCTCTCTTGTAACTGCCACCACTTCTTTGACCAGATCGCAAAAGGTTTCTTTAAATGCCTCTTGCGTGATTTCGCAATTAGTACGTGCATACATTTCATTTCCATCCACTGTTTTAATTTTCCAAAATTGTGATGACCTCATATCTTAGTCCCTCCAGTTCTTCTCTTGTTTCATTCACTTTCTTTGTATAGCTTGTTTCGTAAACATCTTGATTCCATAATCTTTGAGCGCCAGCTTCGCCCATGTTGTAAGCCATCAGTGCCATGTTCATATCTTGATACTTTTGATAAAGCAACCCTAGCATATAGGATCCTGCTTCAACGTTCTGCAATGGCTCCATTATGTTGGTAAGCTCTAATGTATTACTCAAACGTTCATGATTGCATATGTTGATTTGCATTAAGCCATAGTCATCTGTTTCACTAACGCTGTCAGGATTGTAATTGCTTTCTACATCAATGAGTGCTAAGACGGTCAACTGGTCAATACCGTTTCTGTTTGCAATCCCCATGATTTCATCCTGCATATCCTCACTCAATGGTATTCTATAATATGTTTCTACCAGCTTAACCGGTTCCGGTGTATCCTTGTTCTGCAGTATGATCTGAGGTGTTTCCTGTTCTTTGCATTGTGTTGCTTGATCAGTGATATAGTAAGACATCAACATACATATGATCAGGATTGCTTTCTTCATCAGCTGCACCTCCTGTAGCTATTCAGTTCTTTCAAAAGCCTTTTACGGTACTTTTGTAAGTCACGCTTGCGATAAGGTGATTTTGTGTTCATGTAGTCCTTATCGCATTTCTTTAATTTCTCTCTTATTTCAAATTCAGTCATAATTCTTCTTATAACCTCCATATAGGATTTAGAAGTTCTATAATCTCATCGACATTCATAGTTTTTTTATCTTCTATCTCCATCTCCAACTGTAATTTCATAGCACATTTCTTTAATTTAAGGATACCAACATCCTCCAAACTGACGGATCCAAATTTTCCGGAATTGGTCATCATAGAAAGAACAAGCATGATCCATCTAGGGTTGATGTAGTCCATTTCATCCCACTCTTTACAAACTTCTTGAGCAAACTTTCTGCGGTTCAAGCGAGGCTTATCAGGGGGGACGATGCCTTTCTCTTGTAGCATCTTTTTTACTTCTCTGTTTTCTTTGATTTCTCTTTGCGTCAGCTTTTTACGTTTCACTGCCATTTTTTCACCTTCTTGCCATACCTGTAGCGATTGTCATGCGTAGGCACTTTGTCAATCAGTGAAAAGACCGCTTTTACTTCTTTTTCATTTGTCAGGTCATCACTGGATAGACTGTAGATATAGAGTTCATCACCAGTGTCCCTGATATAAACCGTTTCTTCACAGTGCCTGCAGATCTTATGGCTGGAGTATGTTCCACCGTACCAACGGATACCGCCAAATTCGCTGACCACTCTAGGCTCAAAGTATAGTTCATCTCGTAAAACCATAAGTCCTCCTTTCTGCTTTTTATTGCTTGTTAGAATCATGATTCCGCTCACTCTGCATTTCTACGGGCTTGTGACCGTCAATGGCTGCATTACGGGGAAGGAACCTATTTCATAAGTTCCTGGAGCATTTCTTTCATATCGTGCATATCCTGATCCGTTGCAATGTAGTCCGGATCAATCGCATCGCGAATGATGTCGCATACATCACTTAGTGCTTTTTCTGTTGTGCATTCATAGGTTTTTATTTGATACAATGCGATTTTAACGATGTATGGCTTATAGTTCATCGTCGTGGCCATTCTTGGAGCCTCCGGCAACGATTGCCCAGCATAGCCATGATAATGCCGCCCATACTGCGAATCCTATGATCCAATTCATTTCTTGTACCTCTCTTTCAGGAACTCTTCCATTTTTTCATGATCACCACATATTCCTAGAACTTTGCAACTTTCACAGTTATAAAAATACTGTTCATGTTCTGCTTTATCTGCAAATTCGTGGCAGCAGTGACCTTCCATTTCTGATGCCATGACATATGCAATTTGTTTGATATAGACATCCATGTTTGTTCTTGTTCGGTACCTGTATTCAGCATACAATGCATGGATCAGGCACACGGTATAGAAGATTGCAGCTCCTAAGAACCAGAGCTTTGTGACAAAGAAGAATGCTCCTTCAAAGATGACGCAGATAAACAAATGAAAGTAATAGCCCTGATCTAACAAATATCTGTTCAGACAATACACGCTAATCAGGAGTATCAGCATAAGCCCTGCGCCGAATCCCCATATCACTTTTGAGATAAACTTCATCTATACACCTCCATCACTCTGCATTTTGCGGGCTTGTGACCGCCTTTGGCTGCATTACTGGAGAGCGGATGCTCTCATTCTTTTTTACTTTTGTATGGCTTTGCTGTGTGCCTACAATTCACATGAAAGGGTATGCTGAATCTCCATTGAACACCTTTATGAATACCTCGCTGATAGGCTTTATACAGTCGCTTGTCCAAGTCGCTGGTATAGATGACTGCTATTAGTAACGCAAGCAGGAATATCAGTGCGACAAATATAAGTTTATGTGTAGCATCTAGTTCCTTTAAAGTGAGATTGAGTAAGGATCCAATCGTGATGCCCAGCACTCCTGTCAAAAAACAATCCTTCAAGTTACGATTTTTCATTATGGTTTCCTCCTTGATTCAATATAGTAAAGTAAGATAATAGTGGTACATATGATCAGCGTGATCTGTGTTGCTGTTGCCATCAGATCACCTCAATTCCAAGCATTCTAGCCATGCCATACAATCCATCAAAGGATACATCCTCATTATTGATAGCCCCGTCATAAATGTTCACAGCGCCTCGTACACCCCATTTACTGCGTGCGATGCCATGCAGGAAGGCAAGTTCCTTCTTGTTTGCAGTTACGGATAATGCTGGGAACAGTTTCTGTATATCGTCCAGCGTAGCGTCGTTTGTTGAAAAATAACGGTTCATTTTAATACGAGAGAACAGCTGTGCGAAACGTGCCTCCTGTTTACCGCGCATCTTTGTATAGACCTCTGTGTTACCAATCAATACAATGCCGACACCTTTCTTTCCAGTGATGCTGTTAGGATCTGCCAGCGTTCTGATTTGTTCTAATGCAGTAAGTTTCAGATGCTGTGCCTCATCAATGATGATGACCTTGTTTGTTCCTTCCAATTTCTCACGGATAATTGTGATCATATCCAGTTTGTTTCTCGTTTCAGGCACCTTCAATGTTCTTGCCAGTAGTTTCAGCATATTACCAAGGGTTCCAGAGATAGGGGACATTTCAAGGTACACAGCAAGATGCGGATTCTCAACAACGTATTTCTGAGCTGCCTTTGTCTTTCCAATGCCAGCATCTCCATGTGCGATGACGATACCACCATTCACTTGTGCATACTGGATCATCGCCTGTATGTTCTGGCTTGTTTGCGTTTCAACATAGTCCTCAGCAGGCTTGTAAGGTGTTGCCTTACGTTTTTGTTCAACCTGCTCATCAACGGTGTTCAGGAATTCATCTAGTTTCTTTTCTACCTCTTTGATGTTTCCTTTATAGTTACCGTTACGGTACTGGCTTAGCACCGTCATGCTGACACCGATAACCGGTGCTGCCTTTGCCTGCGATAGACCTGATTCTTTCAGGTATCTTTCCAGACGTTCCTTTGTTAATGGGTTGTACTCTTCGTTACGCATAATTACTTCCTCCTTGTTCTTGTTGACGTTTCATTGCGTTCTTAGCCATTTTCTGTAAATCTGGTACTGGTACATCATGCAATAAAGGTTTCTCATCAGCCTTCTGGATTGTGATGTCCTCCAGCTCGCCTTTTTCAATGTTTTTCTTTTTGTTTTCCTCGGCTTTTCTCAATACCAGTTCAAGAGCAGTTCCTTTATCAATGGATGTAATAACACTATCCTGGAGCTGTTGCTTAACCACTTTTTTAGCTTGCTTAACGGTCTGCATCGCTTGTTTAACTTCATCTTGACTTGCTCCATATTCAAGCACTGCCTTATTATCAACTGGTACCGACATAATGTAACGGTCGTTTAGATCATACAAGCGTACACTGCTTAGATCTTCTGGATCGTAGCGGAAGAACACCTGTTTTCCAAGCATCTGAGTGACCAGTTCATTATTCCAGTAATCAAGGCGTTCACCATTGATATTGAGATGCACACCTCTGCGGGTTACTTTCTGCGCTCTAGTAGATCTCAACAACATTAAGTTAAGGTCTGCCTCTATTGCGACACGTTTTGTAATCAGATGCTGATAGTAAACTTCAATCTTTTGTGTTCCTCTATCTGCTTCTACCGCACCATTATACGGTTCAAAATTGAAGTAATTTTCAATCAGTTCACTGCATACTCTTGTCAGTTCTTCATCAGTAGGTAGGTTCTTACCATCCTTCAAGATTTTTTTCAGTATTTCCGGCTTTTCAACTACCGTACCGCCTGTATAAGTGCAGAATAATCTGGAAAGACCGTTCTTTATATCCAAGAAACGTCGCTCAATGACCTTCGCCTTTGCATTCCGTACTAGGGCATTGACCATTTTTATGCCTAATCTTTCAAAGATCGGTGTAGGATCAAAACGATTATCATTCTTCTTTGCTCTATGTCCTAAGCCACCTAAGTCAAAGGTCAAGAACTCACGCCCGTTGTCTAGATACAGGTTTTCAGGGATACCATATTTCATAATACCTCTACGCAGTGCGATAATCGTTGACTGTGATGATGGCGCTGTTGTTACATAGCATCCAGTAAATATTCCACTTCTCGCATCGAAGAACGCTGTGAGGTAAAGCCTATGCATCTTACCGTTATCACCCTGTACCAAAATATCAAAGGTGTGGTTGTCACCGACCCAATACTCATTAGATCGCATATTGTCATAGGTTCTCTTGATATAAGGAGCTGCCCGGTCATCGAATGCCTTATCTCCTTCACGTCCAAGGATCTTTACTGATTCAGCTACATCACTTTTTATATGGCGTGTAAATGTACAGTACGCCGGTATACCATCAACAAGCTCGGGATAATTTTCTCTGCAATACATTTCTGTGTACTGTAGGCACTTCCTGATCGGATGTTGTGCTTGATCTAGGTAAAAACTAAGAAATACCTGCCACACAGTTTCATCAATTTCAGTTTGCCCTTTACGAGCCTTACCTCGCATATCTGCTAAGCCTTTGATATCGTTCTCTTTATAAGCAGTGAGCTTTCTATATAAGGTTCTCAGTGAGAAGTTTCGATCCGGATATTCCAGTTTAAGATATGCTATATACTTCTCATCAACATTAGCCTTTGATGTAACACCATCAGCATTGCGATATGCTATCCAATTTTCAATTATCATAGTCCAGAATGCGATTTCCTCGCGCTCCTCAGAACTAAAGGAATCTAACTGGCTATTGTCTTTTCTTACTTCGGCTTTTAGAATGCCTTTTGATTGATAATACTTATGTTGTAGATCTTCCGACAACTGATCTATTGGAATAGCATGTATTATTCTATTTCTGGAATTCTTTGTATCAACAGTTTTGTAAGTTCCATCACTAACTAACTGTTGAATGCGTGACCGATTACATCCACGTAATTCAGCCACTTCTTTAATTGTTAAGAGTTCCATGCTAGTGACCTCCTTTACCTCACTCTGCATTTTGCGGGCTTGTGACCGCCTTGGGCTGCATTAAGGTGGAACTAATAGATATCAGTTCCAAGTAATTCTAGGGGGCTTACTTTAAGGGCTATTGCCAATCTACATAGGTTCTTACCTGTAGGTGATCTTCGTTCATTTTCATAATTGATTATTGTTTTTAATGGGATTTTGCTAATAGTTGATAACTCTTTTTGAGTAACATTATTCATTTTTCTTAATTTTTTCAAATTGCACTTAAATGAATTATTTAAAAATTCATCATTTGATGAACTAGGAAGTGTTTTTGTACTCATATGCTTGTTTCCATATTGATCTAGAATGTATTTTCTAAAAGCCATCGCTAATCTAGATGTCTGATATGTAACATCTTCCCATGTAATGTAGATGTCATATGCATCTAATTCAAATAATGATAATAGATTATGAGCATTCAATACCTGTCCATCTACAAAGCCATCTAACTCAGCTATGTATTCTTGGATGCTATCCTTCCATTCATCATTTTTCATTTTTTCATAAGCATCTTTAATGCTATCTGCATAAAATGTAATCATTTTCTATCCTCCTCAAAAATATCGTTTATTTTGCATCCCATTGCATCAGCTATTGCTTTTGCTCTAATAGGGAAAGTGTATTTAAACTCTCCTTTCTCTAACCTACTGATTGCATTAGCAGGTAGTCCGCTTCTGATTGAAAGTTGGCGTTGACTCAAACCCATCAATATACGTCTCTTCTTTATTTCTTGTTTTTTTACCACCAACATACAAAATCTCCTTTCTATCGTTACGTTCGTAACTCTTCATACATATAATAACCGATACGTTAGTAACTGTCAAGCAGATAAATATGAAAATCATATAAAAAGTGTTACGTATGTATCGGTATTGTGATAAGATAATAACCAAGGAGTGATCACTATGGAATTTAAAGATATATTAAAAAAGCTAAGATTAGAAAGAGGTTTAACTCAGGAACAGCTAGGCAAAGAGTTAGGCTTATCTGCCATTACTATTAGAAGTTATGAGGCAGGCAGGAGAACGCCAAATTCTGAGGCATTAGTTAAGATGGAGAAATTTTTTAATATATCTGGTCTGCAGCTACATGGCATTGAAGATAAACAAATGTCTTGGGACGATTCTGAAATTATGGATGAAGTCCATAACTCTTTTTCTTTTATGTTTAAAAATATGCTTTCTATAATTCAGAGTGAAACTGATCATAATCAGAAAATGTTTTTTGATATTTTTACTGGATTGCAAAGTATTATGGATATAAAAAATAAAGATGTTCGATCTATAATATTAGAACGCCTTGCAAGGGATGTTTATAATGATAGGAACCTTGCTGATAAGATGTCAGAAATTTCCTCTACTGAAGATTAATCCAATGCCCTTTTACAAAATACGATTTAATCAATGTCTTTTCAACCATTGTTCCGAATAGTGTAATAACGTTCCGAAATTCGTAATTTTTAAAACCTTTTAAAAAGGGTATTAAAATCATTATCTCAGTGTTAATCTGATTTAAAATTAAAGAAGCCTATGATACACAAAAAATAGCGTATTCATGGGCTTTTACCACAATTAACACTTAAAATCTTCCATATTAACAGTGAGTACATAAGAATTGAATATATTCAGCTAACAATTTTCATCACTTTTTAAAAAGGGTTTTAAATAATCTTTTTAACTAAAAAACGCCAATTTTATCGTGTTTTTTTTAAACGTTTGAAAAAATAATTGATGTTTTTAAAAGGCTTTAAAAAGGGTTGTTTATGAGGGCTTTTATACTAACAATAAAATAATAGAATCCATTTATTTTATGTTGCACACACTGCTGAAAAGGATTGCAGAAAATTACAGCAAATTACACCCGCATTACACAAAAAAAGCCCGTTTTTACGGGACTTTCCGTTGTTTTTCGTTTTTTTACACATTACATTTTCTCAAACTGTTAGTATTTGACGTTCTTTATGATAGTTTACAATGGCACTAAAGAATTGCTTTGCGGTGTTCCATAACGAATCCTGAAAATCGTTGGTCGCAAATGAAATATCAAAGATTCCTTTAATTTTTCATCACTCAGCAAATCAACATCCAGAATATTTCCGATAACATCCAGCATACGATTCACAAAACCAATCAGTTTATCATCGTACTGTTTTACTTGTCCAAGTGTTTCACTCAACTCACTGCGTCCAATAAACTTCGAACACATGATTTGAATAGAGAGAAATACCACTTCTTCATTCGATACCAGAATATGCATTTTCTCATGTAGTTTTTTGAAGATTGCCACGGTAAATGGATATTCGTTGTAACGCTGGATTAATTCTAATTCTTCATTGTCATAACGCAGATGTGAATTAAAATCTTTTCGCTGATAGGCAAGGCAGCAATAAATCAGAATTTCATGAAAAGAATCATCCGTGAAACGATAATTCCATTCATTTTCTGTTTCGATAATGCATTTTTTTATCAGATTGACATCCAGATTTCCAAAGAAATAGAACATATTCTTTCTAATTTCTTCTAGATCTCCTTTTCCCATAATGAGATTTTTTAAAGCCACTCGATAATTGTTTTCCTCATACTGCATCCGCAAACCACGATTACGTTCATTTACAATAACAATATGATATCTGCCCAACCATTCTTCACATTCTTTGATGACCTTCAATACGGTTGGCGTGCTAACATATAATTCATTTGCCAACTGCTGTGTTGTCATGGTTTCATTAGGCAACATGCGAAACAGACGTTTTAAAGTCAGCATCATTCTTTCCATAGCATCATAACTGACACTGATTTCATCGCTGCTTTCCAACATTCTGACAATGCGTGAGCGTTGTTTTTCATCAGCCTCTAACCAAATACCTACCCTTGGTTTTTTACAGATTTCGCCTAGATCATTATCACGCAGGTAATCTTCTATCGCACTGAGTTTATTTCGTGTCGATTTTTCACTTAATCCGATTTCTGACGCGATTTTGCCTGTTGAGACGATATCCCCATCCATCAGAATTGATAATACCTGGCGTACATAATAATTTGTTTTCGCATCTTTCAAGGACACATCTCCACCTTTCTGCATCTATAAGATATCATGTAATAATCTTCCCTGAAAAAAAGGATAGGGAATTTTAATACGGTATTTTTCCCATATAGGGAAAAAGGGAGGGGCATTTTAATACGGTAATTCATCCGTTTTTTCTTTTTTAACTAAATAATGTATCAGATGCCTATTCATCTTACCACGAGGATTAATCCACAAAAATGGATATATAAAATAAAAAAGTTTGTTGGTGATGGTGGCCTTATCGTAAGAAGGGTTACTTAGGTTAACACTGGCAAATAGAGTAAGTATTTATATGGTAATGCTGGCAAAATAAAAAAAGGCAAATTGAAATAAACCATTGTGATTGGTTTCATTCCATTTTATATTTGCCTTTTTCATCAGGATCGTTTTAACAGTTGTAATGTATAACCATCAGGATCTTTTATAAAATAGAAACAAATGGTCGGATTTGGAGCAATAGGACCTGTTAGTTCATAACCATTCTTTAATAACATCGCAACGAAAGCATCGAGATTTTCTATCTCTAAACCGATGGATACTCCATTTCCTACTTCTTTATCAGCTTCCCTACGATTTTGAATAAGCTCAATTAAGACCTCATTCTTCGTTTTTAACATCGCAATTTCATGTATACCTCCATGAAAACGTGATACTACT
This sequence comes from Longicatena sp. 210702-DFI.1.196, assembly GCF_020563125.1. Taxonomy (NCBI): domain Bacteria; kingdom Bacillati; phylum Bacillota; class Erysipelotrichia; order Erysipelotrichales; family Erysipelotrichaceae; genus Longicatena; species Longicatena sp. 210702-DFI.1.196. Next base: position 170,660 of record NZ_JAJCPX010000002.1, read on the forward strand.
TGCATACCGAAAACTTCTGTATAAAAAGCAATGCTTTTCTTTATATCAGAAACGCTTAAGGTTACCCAGGTTATCTTCATAAACTATACCTCTTCTCAGTAATGATGCATTCATGCGAATACATTTATAATGGTTAACAAAATTATAGCATAGGTAATTTTTATCGTCGATACCCGCTAAAACGATGTTTCAAACCTAGTATACATAATTTATGCTAAGCGTTAAAAGATTATAAATCATCCACTAATGCACTTGACTTTGCATAGGCAGAACTGCGGGCTTCAAAGAAATCCGTTTTAATCAAATTGGCATTCGCATACATCGATACCCATTCCATGGATGCCGGTTCTTTTTCATAGCCTTCATATAAGGTTCCAAAGCCTAATGATGTGCTGCGCAAATTTCCCAGGTAATAGATATATTCGCGAACCATTTGCATTGTTAAGCCTTCAATATCATTTCCTATCACATACGAGCCCCAGCGAATTTCTTCTTCTACCCCATAACGCAGCATATCCTTATATTCTTCCACCAACGCAGGTGTAAAAAGCTGTGGTTCTTCTTTTTGCAGTTCTAGGATCATAGAACGGAAAAGCCATAAATGGGTATTTTCATCACGGTTAATATAACGTATCTCTTGTACCGAACCTGGCATTTTTCCCATACGACCTAAATTATAAAAGAACATGAAACCGGAATAGAAATAAATACCTTCCAATATATAATTGGCCATCATCGTCTTCATTAAATGGATGCCATCATGATGGGTAATAAAATCATTGTATAAATCGCCAATAAATTTATTTCTTTCCAATAAACGCGCATCATTTTTCCATTGGTATAAAATATCATTACGTTCTTGCGAAGAACAGATGGAATCCAACATATAGCTGTAACTTTGTGAATGCAATGCCTCTTGAAAGGCTTGTATAGTTAAACAGAGGTTGACTTCATTTGCGGTAATATAGTCCCCTACATTAGGCAAATTTGCCGTTTGAATAGAATCTAGAAAAATTAAGAAGGATAAGGTTTTATCATAGGCATTCTTCTCGGCCTGCGATAATCGACGATAGTCTTTAACATCCTGATTCAGATTAATTTCTTCAGGAATCCAGAAATTGTTCATCGCTTGCCGATACCAGTCAGATACCCAAGTATATTTCATATTGTTAAAGTCATTGAGGTTCGTGGTATTGCCATTGATCATGCGTCTGTTGATTACATCGCAATCCCCATGTTCATTAAATAACGGTTTTCGTTTTAAATCAGTCATAAGTTCTCCTTTAAGATGCACAAGATTCGCATTCTTCTACTTCTAATGCCTTACTACGCACATAATATAGTGTTTTAACACCATTTTCCCATGCCTGGATATATAAATTCAGAACCGTGCGCAATGTAAATTCATTTGTGATATATAAGTTTACAGACTGTGCCTGATCGATATGGCGCTGACGGATACCAGCAGCTTTCACGATCCATTCCTGTTGTATCTGATGGGCGTTTTTGTAAAGCCAGAAAGTCTGTGGATTAAGATCAGGCGCCACACGGGCAATCATACTGCCTTTTTTCTCTTCTAAAAAATATTTGTTCATGATGGGGTCTACACCGGCACTGGTGCCCGCGATGATTGATGTTGAACTAGTTGGCGCAACAGCCAACAAATAAGCGTTGCGCATCCCATATGTGTGAACATCCTGACCGATTTTCTGCCAACTTTCGTTTTGATAACCACGTTTCGTAAAGTAAGCGCCACTGTCCCAGTCACTCCCTTTAAAATATTGATAACTGCCTTTTTCTTTGGCTAAAACATTACTTGCCTGAATGGCATAAGCATTGATCGTTTCAAACAGCGTATCCACAAATTGCAAATGTTCCTCACTTTCAAAGCGCAAACCTTGTTTTACCAGCATGTGATGATATCCGCTAACCCCTAAGCCAATTGCTCGATATTGACGATTTGTTATTTCTGCATATGGAATCGGATAGTAGTTTAAATCGATGACATTATCTAATGCGCGAACGATCGTATGTATGATATGTGAAAGCTCTTGCTTGTTTGTCACATCGATATTACCTAAGGATAGACTCGCTAGATTACAAACAACAAAATCGCCTGGCTTGCTTTTATTTACAACAATCTCTTCCTCATCAACCTTTATGATTTGTGGTTCTGTTAAAGTGATAGCTGACATGTTTTGGGCAATTTCTGTACATAAATTACTACAATAGATCATGCCCTTATGCCCATTGGGATTCATTTTATTTACCTGATCGCGATTAAATGTGAAAGGTGTTCCTGTCTCCACCGCGGACTTTAGAATCAGACGCACTAGATCTTTTAAGATCATTTCACGTTTTGAGATGCGAGCGTCATTCACACAGTCAAAGTAACGTTCTTCCCATTCTTCGCCATAAAAATCTTCTAATTGATAGCCTTTCACTTTCCCTATCTCATGCGGACACATCAGATACCATGTTGCGTTTAAATCCTCTTTCGCCATTTTCCAAAATAAATCCGGATAACAGATAGCCGGGAAGACATCATGAGCTTTCATGCGATCATCTCCATTATTGGTACGTAAATTTAGAAATTCAGGTAAGTCCTTATGCCATGCATCCAAATACACTGCAACCGCTCCCTGACGCACTCCTAGCTGATCCACTGCTGTTGCGGTATCATTGACCAGCTTGATCCAACGAATTACTCCACCGGCTGCTCCTTTAAATCCCCGAATATCACTGCCATTTGCGCGTACTTTTCCAAAATAAAGGCCCATGCCACCGCCATATTTGGAAATTTGCGCAAAGTTATCAATAGACTTATAAATATTAGCTAAAGTATCTGCCACCGTATCAATAAAACAGCTGGATAGTTGATGGTATGGTTTGCGAGCATTGGCCATCGTCGGTGTTGCCATTGTTACCTTTAAGGTACTTAGGATATCATAAATCTGTTTTGCCCAATATACACGATTCGTCTCAGGTATTGCCAGATGCATGGCAATTCCCATAAACATTTCCTGTGGCGTTTCCATCAGCTGTAAATCATGCGTACGCAGTAAATAGCGTTTCACCACTAATTCTAAACCGCTATATGTAAACAAAGCATCACGCTCATCCTTTACGTATCGCTTTAGTTCATCGATTTCTTCTTTCTGATAAGCATCTAACATATAAGCACCATATAACCCTTGTTTGCTTAAATACTGAATCTTCTCATAAAAGGAAGTAAGCTGCAGTTGCTTCATACGGGCATTAATTTCCTGATGTAGTTGGTAGCTCAAAAAACGTGCTGCAATATATTCCCATTTCGGTGTTTCCTTACTAATCAGCTCGACACATGCTTTCATAAGCATTTGCAAGCGTTCTTCATGCCCCATGGTTTCTTTTAAAAAGGAATGAAATTTGATATAAAGTGCATGCAAATCATATGTTTCATCAAAATCTTTCTGGATTTGCATAAAGATGGGCAATAGTTTTTCATCCTGTACCTCATGGCATAGTTCTAAGAGCATTTGCCGTTTTTCTTTACGTTTTTCACGATATAAAATATAAGCCTTAGCTTCATTATAAAATTGATATGCCATCAGCTTTTGTTCTACAAGATCTTGGATATCTTCTACGCTGACTTTAGCTGAGCCTTGTATTTCTTGGGTGATTTCCATTGCGATCTGCTTTAACTGATCCATAGGAACATCCGTCACAAAAGCTTTTTTCATCGCTTGGATCATTTTTTCAGAATCAAATGTTTGAATGGTACCATCGCGTTTTATGATTTTCATATACATTTTCCACCTTTTCTCTTACCGTTAGTATATAGAGAATCTTATGGTTTACGCAACTGAGATGCACAAGGAAGATACTGGCAGAAAAAAAGAATGCCTTCTTAATAGCAGACATTCTCTTACTTAACTATTTCCCTTTTATCATTTTATTGATTTTTGTTTCATATGGTGTATCTTTCATATCTGTTTTCGCAATACGCAAGTGTTCCATTTCTTTTTTCTTTTGATCTAAATAGCTATACTGTAATGCCAACAGATAATGGAACATGCCTCGATCAAAGCCTGGTTCACATGCTTTCACGTGTTCTTCCATCACATCAATATAATCTGTTTTCTTCAATAATAAGATCTCATAAATCAGATTGCATTGTTCATATAATGTTTCATCCGTTACACCTTGCATACGATCAAGGATTTCTTTTGCCTTCACCTTATCTTCTTCATCTACATAGAAGTAAAATGCCTTCATGCATACATCTAAACGCTGCTTCTTGTTGATGCGCATATTTAAGATCAAATCAAACTGCTCACGAATCTTGGTACTATCTCCCATCATGAAGAAGGCATTTAAACGCATATGTTCACGATTAAATGGCGCAAAAAAGTATTTGCAGGCAAGCGAGTCTAAGATAGTGAAGAATTTGTCAAAATCCTGATTTTGTAAACATTTCAATAATTTATTGAATGTACTGCGTTTGTACCATTGTGTACCAACTACAGAAATAATCAAAACGACGATAAAAGCGATCCATACGATTGGTTTCATAAAGCACCTTCCATTTCTTACTCAATGTTTATATTGTACTATAACTTTCTTTATTTTTCATCAACATTTTACATTTTTAGGTGATATTCACAAACTTAAATGTTTTTTTTCATTTTTTTTAGATAAAGCTGATTCATTCAGATACATATTCACTATTATTTCTTACTACTTTTATGATAAAGAATAACATTTGCATTCTTTTGATACCTTTCGAAGATATTTTACATAACAACTTACTATCTATACATAATTTCACAGAAGGAAAAACCATTTTTCACAAAAAACAGTTTTATTTTATACAATTTATACAAATAAATGTATCTTAGCCATCTAAAAAAATAATTACCAAAGGGAATTTTTCAGAAAATATAAGAAAATAAAAAATATATTGAATTAACCTATGAAATTTTTATAATGCCCTTATAGAGGGAGGAAAAAGCAATGGAATTGAAACAATTATTCAGTACGCAAGACAATGAATTAGAAATTATAACGGATTCTTTCAAAATTAATAAAAACATTATTGAATTAAACAGCCGTATTATTCAAGTATGTAATATTGAAAGTATATCCATGGTTGAACCAAAAAAGAAAGGAATTACGATCGGCGTTTTCATAGGTTTTATCATAGGACTTGCATTACTTTCTTATCAACCTTTGGTAGGAACCATTGTCATTGGTTTAAGTGCATTTTATATTTATTGTATTGTTCAAGGGAATAAAAAATTAGGTAAAAATCTTTATATTAATTTAGTATCGGGGTATTATATCGTAATTAATTTTAAAAATGTAACCTTTGCCTATAAAATCATGGAAACCATAGAAAACTATCTAAATGGTTCAAATGAATCAAGTGTATCGATCAACGTTCAGGATTCTGTCATTACCTTTGGTGATGATAGTCCTATTTATGGGAATGCGAAATGAAAGATATAAAAATCGAACATAGCGTGGTTAGTGTTGGAGATAATAGCCCGATTTATATTCACAGTGAACAAGCTATTCAATGGCAAACATTAGAAGATGATTGTTTTAATTTACTATCGAAATTAGCGGTAGAAGATATACAAAGATTTTTATCAAATTATATATATCTTTTTAACTATCTTTTTATATCTTCTTAAATGTCCGCAAAGCCTTATTTTATCGGCTCTACGGGCATTTTGCTTTTGTGGTAAACCTCACATATCTAGGTCTATCTTCTTATATTTTCGCTATCAAGCGTGGTTAAAATCGTGGTAAATACTTCTTATGCAATTAGACGCTGAACCTCTGATTTTGCGGTATCTATGGACGCATGAGCGTACCAGTTCATTGTGATACTGATGTTTGAATGTCCCATGATATACTGTAAATCTTTCGGGTTCATGTTCTTGCTTGCCAATCTTGTGCAGAATGTATGGCGTAGCGTATGCGGTGTGATATGTGGCAAAGGGTTATCCTTATGGTGCTTGTTGTATTTCTTTACCATACGGACAAAAAGCATATTGTAATCAATCGCAACTTTGGGCTTGCCTTTCTGATTGACAAATAGGAAGTTGCCCCGTCCATCTATCACAAATGGTTCTGCCTTTGGGCGTTTCTTCATAACCCGTTGAAATGCTTGTATCGTTTCCTTGCTTAATGGCACTTGCCTTGTTCCGCTTTTTGTCTTAGGCGTTTCAATATAATAACCTTGTTCCTTGCTCTTTAGTAACTGGTGGTCGATAACTACAACCTCATGGATAAAATCAACGTCCATGATTGTCAGTCCGCACAGTTCCGAGATACGAAGTCCTGTCTTTAACAGTATCAGCACATCATCATAATACTTGTGATACACATTGTCCGTCTTGATGAATGAGAGTAGGGCTAGTTCCTGTTCCTCTGTCAATGCGACTTTCTCTTTGGTATCATTTTCTAGGACTTC
>NZ_JAJCPX010000020.1:0-52522 GCF_020563125.1 Longicatena sp. 210702-DFI.1.196
CGGAACCGTACGTACGGTGGTGTGAGAGGGTGATTTATTTCACCCTACTCGATTTCTTATTTTGAATATAGGCATCCATCGCTTTTGCAGCTGTTTTCCCAGCACCCATGGCCAAAATAACCGTAGCAGCACCTGTAACAGCATCTCCTCCCGCAAAGACACCTTCTCTTGTAGTAGCACCATTATCATCGGCAATTAAACAGCCTTTGCGATTTGTTTCCAATCCTTCCGTAGTGGAACGAATTAAAGGATTTGGTGAAGTTCCGATAGCCATGATCATACAATCCACATCCAAAACAAAATTACTATCCTTTATTTCTACAGGGCGTCTACGACCGCTTTCATCTGGTTCACCTAATTCCATAGATACACATTCCATACCTTTGACCCAGCCGTTTTCATCACCAAGTACACGTACAGGATTAGTTAACAATCTAAAGATAATTCCTTCTTCTTGTGCATGCTCAACTTCTTCCCTACGAGCCGGCAACTCCTCCATGCTACGACGATATACGATGGTAACTTCTTCAACTCCCAGACGTTTTGCGCAACGTGCTGCATCCATTGCCACATTACCGCCGCCGACGATGACTGCACGTTTTGGATGCTGAATTGGTGTATCAACACCTTCTTTATAAGCTTTCATTAGATTGCAGCGAGTTAAGAACTCATTTGCTGAATATACACCTTTCAGATTTTCACCTGGCATATTCATAAAGTTAGGCAAACCAGCACCGCTGCCAATAAATACCGACTCATAACCGGCTTCAAACAAATCATCCACCGATTCACTGCGCCCAATGACCATGTTTGTTTCAATATCTACGCCCATCTGCTTTAAACCATCAATTTCATTTTGTACGATTGCTTTTGGCAGACGGAATTCAGGAATACCATACATTAACACACCGCCGGCTACATGCAATGCCTCAAAAACGGATACTTGATAACCCAATTTTGCCAAATCTCCGGCACAAGTCAAGCCTGCAGGGCCAGCACCAACAACAGCAACCTTATGTCCATTGCTGGCAGGTTTTACCGCCTCATCCTTTACATGTTCGCGATGCCAATCAGCTACAAAACGCTCTAAACGTCCAATTGCTACTGCTTCACCCTTTACACCACGAACACACTTGCTTTCACACTGTGTTTCCTGTGGACAAACACGTCCGCAGACAGCAGGTAAAGAACTTGTCTGGCGGATGATCTGATACGCTTTTTCAAATTCTCCATTTTTTACTTCTTCAATGAAATCAGGAATATTGACAGCTACCGGACATCCGCTAATACATGGTTTCGTAGGACAATGCAGGCAGCGTTGTGCTTCCTCCATCGCCATTTCTTTCGTATAACCAAGGGCTACTTCATCAAAATTATTTCTTCTGACATTCCCATCCTGTGTAGGCATAGGTACTTTTGTCATTGCCATATTTGCCATATTATGCAACCCCCTTCTTCAATAGATTGCAGGCTTCTTCACGTTCTCTAGCCTCAAATTCACGATAGGTAGCACCACGTGACATCGCCTCATCGAAATCAACTTCATGACCATCAAAATCCGGACCATCTACACAAGCAAATTTGGTTTTACCACCTACACTCAGACGGCAACCACCACACATGCCTGTACCATCGATCATGATCGGATTCATGCTGACAATCGTTTTGATGTTATATTTCTTTGTTAATTCGCAAACAAATTTCATCATAATCAGTGGTCCAATTGCAATGACTTCATCAAAGGTTTCTCCCTGATTGATCAAATCTTGCAATACATTGGTAACCAGACCTTTTGTACCGGTACTGCCATCATCACTTACCAAATAAGCATGACTGCTCACCTGTTTGAATTCATCCTCCAGAATGACAAGATCTTTATTTCTAAATCCGGTAATTACCGTCACATCAGCTCCGTTCTCATGCAAGGCCTTCGCGGTTGGATACGCGATTGCACAGCCAACGCCTCCACCAATGACACAAACTTTTTTTAAGCCATCCACATGAGATGGTTTTCCTAATGGACCAACAAAATCTAAAATGCTATCTCCTTCATTCAATTCATTCAACAGCATAGTTGTTTTTCCAACAATCTGAAAAATAATTGTAATTGTTCCCTTTACACGGTCATAATCCGCAATAGTCAAAGGAATACGTTCCCCATTTTCATGCACACGCAAAATGATAAATTGACCAGCCAACGCTTTTTTAGCAACAGCTGGAGCTGCAACCACCATTTTGGTTACGGTTGGGTTCAGGTTCTCTTTCTCTACGATCTTATACATAGCTTCTCCTTCCTGAAACTTTTTCATTATTTCTGAAAAAAGTTCCAACACACCTTTTATTTTACCCTTTTTCGTTTTAATGTGCAACAGTAAAATCATAGAAAAAGAAAGGAAAAGTGGCTTCACTCTTCCTTTAAACTCTTATGCAGCATTTCAACCATATTCTTTAAATCCTTTGCGGCAACTTGTCCTGGTGCACTGGCTTTTGTTGCGGCGCCAAAGGTCATTGCAGAACCAAAGACCTCTCCACATATGCGTGAGACGATACCATCCTTCGCCATCGACATGGTGATAATTGGACGATCCGCAAATTGTTCATACATGATATTTGTTGCAGATAACAGTGTTATAACATCCGCTTTACTCTGTGGCATAACGGCCATTTTCGAAATATCCGCATCGCGTTCCTGCATTGTTTTTAGACGTGCAACAATCTCGTCACAGCTTGGTGTTTTCACGAAATCATGATTACTCATCACGATTGCCACTTGATGGTTATGAGCATCTTTAACAATGGTTTTAACTTCTTCTTCCCCAATAAACAATTCTACATCAATCAGATCCGCATCCTTACTCATGATAATATCATGATACAATGCTACATAATCTTTTTTCTGTATCGCTTTTTCGCCACCTTCCTGTTTTGTACGAAAGGTCGCTAATATCACCATATCGCCTAATGCTTCACGCAATGTATGCAGCATAGCACATGCCTTTGAATGATCCATAATATCATCAAACCAATCCATACGCCATTCTACTACATCAACATCTAATTGTTTCAATTCATCTACTTCTGATAACAGTTCTTCTTTATTTTTACCAAGAATCGGAACACAAATCTTTGGCCGTCCTTCTCCGATTACTGTCTTTCTGACCTTTACCGTTTTCATTTTTTCCTCCTATTGCATATGCTTTAAATGCCTCTAGATTATCATCTCATGAATGGAATACTTTTTAGTCCTTTATGCTTTGAATGCTTTTTATTATACCAAGAATTTCTTTATTTTGCTATTCTTTAGGTTATTTAACAATGAAACAACACCTACACACATTATGGCAATTTACCCAATAACCGTTATTGAACATTCATCATGAAGATAGATACCATCTCCTTCATGCCTGCAAGCGATATGATCGTGTAGTTAAAGAAAAATGATATAATCCTAACAATGTCGGTAATTGTATCTATGATCCTAAGACTACATCGTTTCTTATTGGCGTACCAACGATAGGATCACTCCTTTTATATAACATTGCGCATCTCACAACAACAGGCCAATCGCATGCACACAGCCATTAATCTTTTTTCATTATTTTTCATACATCATGCAAATTCATGAAAATAATTATTGCTTTTTTTGCAGAAACATTGTATTCTATAAGCAATAGGAGTGATACTCATGCATACAACAACCTACGAAACATTTTACTTTTACTTTAGATAGCCCTGAAAAAACCATGATAAATTGAATGGTTCCTTTTCAGGGCTTTAATAAAGCATCGAACAGTTATCAGACGTTGATGCTTTTTTTGTTGCACGGCATGATGTACTTCTATTCATAATCATGAGAAAGAAGAGGTAGAAAATTATGAGATATGGACTTATCGGAGAAAAACTCGGGCATAGCTTCTCAAAAGAAATTCATGAGCGCATTGCTGATTATACGTATGATCTGATTCCCCTTTCCAAAGAAGCATTTCACGCATTTATGGAAAAACGTGATTTTACCGCAATCAATGTCACGATCCCTTATAAAAAAGAAGTTATCCCCTATTTAGATGAAATTGATGAGCATGCAAAAGCTATTGGTGCTGTAAATACCATTGTGAATAAAGAAGGCAAATTGATTGGCTATAATACAGATTTCACCGGTTTTCATTACATGGTAAAAAAGCATGGTGTGCAAATGAAAGGCAAGAAGGTACTGATCATAGGCAACGGTGGAGCATCCGCAGCAATACAGGCTGTTGTGCAGCATGAACAAGCAAAACAAATGATCATTGTAGATGTGGTTGCAGGAAATGGTGCCATCACATATGATGAATGCTTTTTGCATCATCTAGATGCTGAAATTATCATTAACACCTCCCCTGTCGGCATGTATCCTCATATTGGCAATACTCCTATTGACATTACATTGTTTCACAAATGTGAAGCAGTTATGGATGTGATTTATAATCCAATTCTAACACGTTTCTGTTTAGAAGCCCAAAATGAAGGTATCAAACATGTCAACGGCTTAGAAATGCTCATTGCACAAGCAAAACAAAGCGTTGAGTATTTTCTGAACAAAACCATCGATGATGCCATCATAGATGAAATCTATCAAGATATGTTAATGAAACGCTGCAACATCGTTTTGATTGGCATGCCAAGTTCAGGAAAAACGACAATCGGTAAAATGCTAGCAAAACGGATGCAGAAAGAGTTCATTGATTTAGATGATAAGATTATTGAAAAAGCTGGTAAAAGCATTCCTGAAATTTTCACAGAAAGTGGAGAAGCTGGATTTCGCGCTATAGAAACAGAAGTTGCTATTGAGCTTGCGAAAACAAACAATAAGATTATCGCGACAGGCGGTGGCACTGTTAAGCATAAAGTGAATATGGATTACTTAAGACAAAATGGCATCACTATTTTCATTGATCGCGATGTCGATAAGTTAATTAGTGCTGACCCCAATCGTCCATTGTCAAGCAGTAAAGAAGCTTTGCATAAAATGTATACAGAGCGTATAGCGCTCTATCGAAAGTATGCAGCTTATATTGCGGTGAATAACACCGATATAGAAGAAACAGTTAGCGAAATTGAAACAGCTTATCACAGCATTCTAATCAATGCTGTAAAAGATTAATAGAAAGAGGAAAAATTTATGATTATTACATTAAAGAAAAATGCGCCTAAAGACGAGGTCAACAAACTGATTCACAACTTTGAACAAAAAGGCTTATCTGTCACGATGATTCATGGTGATAATTATAATGTCTTTGGTCTAGTTGGAGATACCTCACGAGTTGATGAAAAATTAGTAAAAGCTCACCCTTTTGTAGAAAATGTTACTCGTATTGCCGCTCCATACAAAAAAGCTAATCGCTTATTTCATCCAGCAGATACTATAGTCGATGTAGCTGGTATCAAGGTTGGCGGTAAGGAAAAAATCGTTGTGATTGGTGGACCTTGCTCAGTAGAGGGTGATAAACAAATTATGGATATTGCCAAAAGTGTGAAAGAAGCCGGTGGCTGTATGCTGCGTGGAGGTGCTTATAAGCCGCGTACCTCTCCATACGCTTTTCAAGGCATGGGGACAAAAGGCATTCAATGTATGATGCACGCAAGAGAAACATATGGCTTACCTATCGTCAGTGAGTTAATGAGTGTGGATAAGCTAGATGAATTTGTCGAAAATGTTGATTTGATTCAAATTGGTGCTCGCAACATGCAGAATTTCGATTTATTGAAAGCTGTGGGACGTGTGAAGAAACCAGTACTATTAAAACGTGGATTAGCAAATACCATTGAAGAATGGATCATGGCAGCAGAGTATATCATGTCAGAAGGAAATGAAAATGTCATCTTCTGTGAACGCGGGATTCGCACCTTTGAAACGTATACAAGAAACACCTTAGATTTATCGGTAATTCCAATTCTTAAAGAAAAAACGCATCTGCCGATTATTATTGACCCAAGTCATGCAACCGGTGATTGGAAATTAGTAGAATCTGCTTCTTTAGCAGCCATTGCCGCTGGAGCAGATGGATTGATCATCGAAGTTCATAATGATCCGGAAAATGCATGGAGCGATGGAGCGCAATCCTTAAAGCCAGAACGTTTTAAAGAAGTGATTGATAAAGGCAAAGCCATTGCCACTGTCATTGGTCGTGATATGTAACTCATACATTTTACGATCGTAAGCAAATCAAAAAAAGTCAGCTCATATATTGCATAAGATTGCAAATGAGTTGGCTTCTTTTTCGTTTACCATAACTTTCGTACTAGTATGATGCTTTTAACATTCCTATTTGTTCTATGTAGTTAAAGATAAGAAAAAGCTGAATCTAATGAGCAAAGAAAGGCAGCAATTAAATCAATACAACTTTCTACATCTTTCCAATCCGCCGTTTCAATAGAAGAATGCATATAGCGTAAAGGCAATGATACCAAACAGATAGGTACGCCTTCATTGCTCATATGAATCGTATCTCCATCCGTTGATGTAAAACCTGGCGTAACCTCCCATTGATATGCAATACCATGCTGTTTAGCCAAAGTCTCCATACGTTTATTCATTGCTTCATTCACAATACTGCTATGGCATAAAACAGCACCTTTCCCTAAAAAAATATCGCCGCCTTCATTATTCTGAACACCTTGATAATCACTGGCAAAGGTTACATCAACGATGATAGCGCAATCGGGTTTCACTGCTTTAACCGCATGGAACGCTCCACGCCGTGTTGTTTCCTCACCTGTAGTAGTTGCTGCATACATACCAACAGAAGCTCCCATTTCCTTTGCTTTTCGCACTGCCTCTAAAATGATAAAAGCTCCACCTCGATCATCAATTGCTCTTGCGGCAAAGCGATTCTTTTGCAGTTCTTGCATATCCACTGCAGCACAGACAACATCGCCAAGCGACACTACTTTTTCACTTTCTTCCTTCGTATCACATCCGATATCTATTCGCAAATCATCACTGACGATTGTTCCCTTTGTTTCTAACATTTTATTACATATTACAACTCCATGAATCAGCTCTTTACCAACAATTTGTACATGTGTACCCAAGTATAAGATAGGATGTGCCCCTCCGGCCTTTATGACCCCTAATGTTCCATCAGGGTAGATACGATTCACATAAAAACCGATTTCATCTACGTGTGCACATAACAATACTTTTTGTTTTGCTTTTGCGTTCAAAACACTAATTAGGGTCTTACTGGCATCCATCTGACTATCTTCACATACATCCTTCATATATTCATAAATAATTTGTTGTATCGCTTTTTCTCTCCCACTTACAGAGATACATGTAAGTAATTCTTTCATAAATGTTTTATTCATCATTTCATCCATCCTTTCCAATTATCAAACATCACAAGATATCATGTCTCATTATTGATAACATCAGTATTCTATACTATAGAGTGTAACGTAATTGCTAGAAATATACGAAGGACCTGGCATTCTAAAAGCAAACATAAGCATAAACGATATGCATAAAAATGCTGTTCAGCGTTTGGTTAGAAACAGCTGTTTTTTTATATGCAAAAAAGAAGATACTCCTACATATCTTCTATTTTGCAATATATTGAATGGCAATGCACTGTGGCCCTCCCTGTGTAATGAAAGCCGGTGACAAATCCAATAATTCTATTTCACATTCGCTGAAGATAGATACTAGTTTTTCTTTGATCTTTCTTGCATCTTCTAAGGCATCTGCATGAGAGACAAAGATTTTATAATATTCATTTACGCCATCTTCTTTCATGAAGTCTACAATATGCTGCACTGCCTTACTTAAAGTTCTAGCAATATCAAACTTATCTAGCCGTGTACCGCCTTCTACTTTCTCCATGATTGGTTTAAGTTTCAAAAGACCGCCAATCGTTGCAGCCGCAGGTTTTAAACGTCCACCGCGACGTAAGAAATCAAAATTTTGTGGAATCAAAAAGGAGTGTTCACTGGCAATACTGTGTTCCAGTTCCTGCACGATTTCTTTTACATTCTTTCCTAAATCACGAAGACGCACTGCCTTCTCCACTAAATAACGATGAGGTCCACATAATGTTTGTGAATTTAACACCGTAATTGAGGAAGCATTGCATGCCTGCTGCTTCGCCATACAAGCGGTTTGGTAGGTGCCTGACAAGCCATCAGCCATTGTGATATTTAAAATTTCTTCTTCTTTCGCATCTTCATATGCAGCCAACACTTCACCAATCGGTGGTTGTGAACTGCTGGGAACATGCCCTTCCTTTATTTTATCAAGAAACAATTTTGTATCAAAACATAAATCACGATACTGATGGTCATCAATGCTGACACATAAAGGCAAGACATCTACTCCCATATGGATGCCATTTTCTACCGTAAATAAAGCAGAAGTATCTGTTATAATTTTTACCATGTGAACTCCCTTTTCTAGCTGACAAGCTCCATCCGTTTTTTATAATCCGGCATATAATTTTCGATAATGTGATAAAATGCTTTTGAATGATTTGGCTGAATAAAATGTACAAATTCATGAAGAATTACATACTCAATAAATTCTAATGGGTAATGGATCAGCTTTCGATTCAAAGTAATGGACTGTTTGGCCGGTGTACAGCTTCCCCAACGACTTTTCATATCCCGCACTTTGATTTGAGGGTATGCGATATGATAGTCACTGAGCGAACGACACGTGAGCATTGCTACATCACTAAAGACATCCTTACACAATTTATCAATAAACTGATGAATGACCTTTTGCGGATCACTGTTTGTGCGATATTGCACATACAGATATTTATCATCATAGCTTACATGATTATACTTCCCCGTCATATATTTTATTTTCAAAGAATTACCAAACAACATCAGCTGATTCTCATCAAACACAGTACAATGGCTTCGTTCTTCCATCGATTTCTGGTGTTTGGCAATCCAACTGGCTTTACTACTGACGAAATCATCAATTTTATCCAGTGATACGAATGGATTTGCGCTAACGATGACCTCACCCTTCGTACTAATACGCATATTGATATTTTTCACTTGTTTAATTACCAATGTATAGGTAATCGGATATTTTTTACACTGTATTACTTTCTTGTTTCCATCCATAATTCTTACTACCTCAATCCTTGCGTGTGCATTTTATTATCTCATACTTAATGTGAAAAATAAATACTTTTTCCTTTTACATTTCTGGAATTTTTTTCATTTGTAATATTTTATTTTCCTATTTCATATTTTACGTTTTTATTAGTAAGAGTATTATAGCATGCTTTTACTTTTGATGGAGAAAAGATTTACTTTTTATACGAATATGCTAAAATGAATGCGGTGATTTTATGGCATACAATAACCCCTTCCCGTATAGTGATGATAATAAACGTTATCATACATGGAATTATTATTTAAAGCATCGTTATCATCAAAAAGTATTTAAAGTTCCTTTAAATGCCAATTTTTCCTGTCCGAATCGTGATGGAACCTGTGGTCAGGGCGGTTGCACCTTTTGTGGCAGCTTAGGCAGTGGTGAATATGCTGGAAATCTACAGGATGATTTAATGAAGCAATTTATGGATCGTCAGCAGATGATGCTTAGAAAATGGCCAAATGGTGGTAGTATTGCCTATTTTCAAGCATACACGAATACATATGCCCCTTTGCATGAGCTCAAACACTGTTTTCAACCATTTATGGAACGAAAAGATGTACTTGCCTTAAGCATTGCCACACGCGCAGATTGCTTAGAAGATGATAAGCTTGCTTATCTGCATTCCTTATGTAAAGAGAAAGATATTTGGATCGAATTGGGATTACAAAGCATCTATGATCAAACAGCTCAACATTGCAATCGCGGTCACACATATGCACAGTTTTTAGATTGTTTGCAGCGCCTGGCAAAAACTGATATCAAAGTGGCGGTGCACTTAATTAATTCATTACCCTATGAAACCACAGATATGATGCTGGAAAGTGCCAAAGCATTAGCTACATTGCCTATTCACGCACTCAAACTTCACATGCTGCATATCATGCAGGATACGCAGATGGCAACAGAATATGAAAACCAACCATTTCCGTTATTATCATTAGAAGATTATGTAGATATCGTGATACGCCAGTTAGAAGTTTTGCCTCCGGAAATGATCATCCAACGATTGACTGGTGATGGTGTGAAAGAACTACTTATTGCGCCTACTTGGACCTTGCACAAAGTAAATGTTTTAAACACCATCGATAAAGAGATGAAACGCCGTAATACTTGGCAAGGACGACTTTACTCCAAAAGCTGAAAATCAGCTTTTCTTTTTTTGATAGGCACAAGCATAGGAAAAACGCATAGAGTAAAACAGGAGGCTTGTTATGAAAACCATTGCCATTACATGCCGTATGGAATCTTTTGATAGCCAATCAAAATGGTTCATCAATGCAACCTATGTGGATGCTTGTTCGCAATATGGTTGTGCCCTATTCCCCATTGTTTCCTATGCTTCATTAGCTGTAGCTGCCACAAGTTGTGATGCGCTCATCGTGTGCGGCGGTTATGATTTACGCAGCTATTATCTTCAAGAAATACCAGATGCCTCTTGCAACTTTTATGACCATGCACAGGATCATTTTGATTTTGCTTGTATACAAGCCTTTTTACAAAAACAAAAACCGATTTTAGGAATATGTCGAGGAATGCAATTACTTGCTGTATATTATGGCAGCAAGCTTTTCCAAAACATTGATATAAATACCCATGCCACACTACATGCTCATCCGTTATATTTCCCCAAAAACTCCATACTGCATCAACTTTATAGCGATGGTACCAGTTTCAATAGCTATCATCATCAAGCAGTAAAACAATGTGGTGAACAATTGGATATATTAGCTTATAGTAAAGAACAATATGTGGAAGCCTTTCTCCATAAACAACTTCCCGTTCTTGGTGTACAATGGCATCCGGAAAAAATGGAAAACGATCAACTATTTCCTTATTTCTTAGATGTTGTTTGTGAGCGTAGCTTGCGCCGGCTTTGATACCAGCGATACAACATCCATACTAGAATTAATAAAGAAAACCAAGTTCCAAAAGCATCCACATGAATGATGGTTCCCAAACTCTTTAATCCATAAGTTACGATGATACTGCGTAAAAGTCGAGCCATGCCATCACACAGCGTAAAGGAAAGAAAAGGCATTTTGGTAAAGCCAGCCAAATAAGCCAGTAAGAAATCAGGGATTGGCGTAATACCTCCGATGAACACAGCAAGCAATCCATGTTTGCGCATCAAAGTTTCTCCCTTTTCGATATCTTCATCACTGGCAATATGAGCAAGTGCTTTACGACCGACGCTGTATGCAATGCCATATCCGATAGCACCGCCAATGCAAGTACCAATTGCACCTTCAAAGGAATATAACAGCCATTTTTCCGGATGCTTTAAGCATAATGGAGTCAGCACGACTTCTAATGATGGAAGAGGTAAAAAAGCTTTTAAAATGGCATATAGAATAAGTCCTACATCCTGCCAAAGGGTAAAAAAAGCCTGCAAGTTCATGAAATCCCTCCCGTTTTCAGTATACTTGCAGTCAAGATGAATTATGTTATAGTAAAAGCACTTAGATTGGGATCATCATCTGATTATTTTTCAAATTCATAAGCATCTTGATAACGTCCTTTATATCGATACAAATATGCCTCTTCTTCGAATTTATCAAAGGCCAAATGTGCATCAAACATATACAACAACAAAGCAAAAATGGCATTCAGCGATGTATTACGTAAACGGACAGTAGGTTTTGCATCCATCGTAAATTCGGCAAGCTGCATTTCTTTATCAATACATAAGATTGTTTTTTTGGTGGCATGATAACCACCATAAAAGCGATAAAAAACATCCTTCCATGCCACTTCATAGCCTTCTTTAAAGCCATGCATTTCACCTTGTTTATCATCTTTTGCATAAATTGTAAAATCTTCCGTATGTTTACGGATAAAACGCGTATACCATTTTTGTATCTGATACATTCCTAATACTTCTTCGCCATACATGTTCTTTAGATAGACACACAAAAGACCCTGCTCTTTTTCTTCTTCAATCGTATAAATCGCATGCCCATTTTCTTGAATGATCGTTTGCCCATTCTCTTTGCATAAGACAAGTTCCATAAGGAAATCCTCCTTCATGAAAAAGCTCTTGAACCCAAAAGTCAAGAGCTTTTTCTATTTCAACCCACTATCGTAGGGTCACACAGTCTACTCTTACATAGACATTATAAGAAATTTTTTGTTATTTTTCAAGCTAATGGAAAAGGAAATCCAACAGTGGTGTCATTTCTAATAATACAGGAGCTAAGATCAATGAAATCACTGACATTAATTTGATTAAGATATCCATTGCCGGTCCTGCCGTATCTTTAAAGGGATCACCGACCGTATCTCCTGTGATGGCCGCTTTATGAGCCTCACTTCCCTTACCACCGCAAGCACCGGACTCAATATATTTCTTAGCATTATCCCATGCACCACCGGAATTCGCCATAAACACCGCCAACATGATTGCTGACATCAATGCGCCAATCAGCAGTCCTCCAAGACCTTTTGTTCCTAGAAGGATACCAGTCGCGATGGGTGAAATCACCGCAATCAACCCAGGCAGAATCATTTCTTTTAAAGCTGCTTGTGTAGAAATATCAACACATTGTGCATAATCCGGCTTACTTGTACCTTTCATAATACCGGGATCTGCCTTAAATTGTCGGCGAACTTCTTCAATCATCTGATTCGCCGCTTTTCCTACCGACTTTATTGTTAAAGAAGTAAAGAAAAATGGGAGCATTGCACCAATCAGTAAGGCGATGATCACACCTGGTTCTAATAGTGATATGACATCTAGATGAGCAAGCTGGGAATAAGCGACTATCATTGCTAACGCGGTAAAGGCCGCAGAGCCAATACAGAATCCCTTACCGACAGCTGCTGTGGTATTCCCTACTGAATCTAAATGATCTGTGATTTCTCGCACATGCTCTTCCATATTACTCATTTCAGCAATACCTCCGGCATTATCAGCTATTGGTCCATAAGCATCCACAGATACAGTAATACCGGCAGTTGAAAGCATACCGACTGCACCTAAGGCTATACCATACATTCCAAAAAACAGATAGCTGGCAGCAATACCAGCAGCCAACAAGAGAATTGTTAAAGCTGTTGATTGCATACCGATACTAAAACCGGAAATAATATTGGTCGCATGACCGGTTAATGATTGTTCAGCTATTTCTTTTACATGACGATACGAATCACTTGTGTAATACTCGGCAATACGTCCAATAAAGACACCAACAACTAATCCACTTAGAATGGAATAGAAAGGATAGACATCATTAAATACAAAATAGCTTAATAGTAAAGAGCCTACTAATACTACCAAAGTAGAAACATAAGTTGCAATATTTAAAGCTTTTGCAGGGTTATCCCACTCTTTGGCTCGGACAAAGACTTGTGCAAAGATACTAGATAAAATACCCAAAGCCGCAATCAGTATAGGAAACATTAAGGAACTTATTCCCATGTGTTCACCCTGCACTGCCATATAACTGATACCCAGGGATATTGCGGAAACGATTGCCCCAACATAGGACTCACACAAATCACTTCCCATACCCGCGATATCCCCAACATTATCTCCAACATTATCGGCGATGACCGCCGGATTACGTGGATCATCTTCTGGAATACCACTTTCTACCTTACCTACTAAGTCTGCACCAACATCGGCAGCTTTTGTATAAATACCACCACCGACTCTGGCAAATAATGCGATAAAACTACACCCTAAACTGTATCCACTGATGACGTGTGCTGCCAGATACATATCTTTTGTAAAGAAATAAAAACCGCAAAATAAAACACTTAAACCTAATAAACCAAATCCAACTACACACAACCCCAAAACAGAACCACCACTGAATGCAATACGTAAAGCCTTTGGCATACCGTTGTCATGTGCTGCCTGTGTTACACGGGCATTTGCTTTTGTTGCCGTCAACATACCACAAAAACCTGCTACACCAGAACAAAGGGTTCCAATAAGAAAACAGAAAGCAGCTCCCGGTCCTACACCATCTGCATGTTGCAAAGATGGAATTAAACCTAAAGAAGCCAATAAGACAGCTACTACGATAATGAATAGAATAATGATCTTGTATTCACGCGATAAAAAAGCCATTGCCCCCTCGTGAATAAAACTGGAAAGGTTTTCCAGCAGATGCATGTGGATCTTCTCTTTCTTGACACTGCCGTAAAGATAGCGCGCATAGAACAGCGCCGCAATAGATACCCCTATAGCAATGCCAAGAAACGCAAAGACGTTGTCGTCGTTAATCATTCCAATTCGCCTTCTTGTAAGCGATTACATGTTTTCATTATACACCTGATTGATGGATATCGCAATGTGTTCTTTTGGTATTCTATCAAAAAAAGTACAAAGAAACCAAGCAACGTGATGTGTAATTATTTATCGCTTGATATTTTGAAAAATAGGGCTATTTAGTTAAATACATTTATAAAAAAACATCCGCATAGGATGTCAGGATTGTTTTGCTATCACTTGTTTACGTAAATGTAAATACCAAAGAATTAGTACAACTGGCAAAAGGGTAAAGGCAGCTATCATATACAACGTCATATCATACCCTATTCTCTTGCATAAATAACTTGTGATAATCGGAGTCAGTAAACCACTGACACCAACAAAGATTGCCATGGCAAACATTTGTGCACTGCTAAACAATTTGCGTGGTGTAATTTCTTTGATCAATATCTTGCTGCTTAGCATGATAATCGGTAACGTCACTAACTGTAAAGATGCTGCTGCGATGATTGCCCATGCAACACTAAACACTCCGTATAAGAAAAACTTTAGGCCATACATCACCGTACCAAACAATAAAAGCATGCCTGGTTTTACACGTTTTAAAATAGCGGAAGCAAATAAGAAGAGTGGTACTTCCATAAATGACTGTACTGCCCACTTAATCCCTACAGCACTCGTATCAGCACCAATCGCTAACATCTTATCAATGACGACATATTGATCTGCCGTACCAATCATGTAAATCATTAAATAAATCAACACGAGTAATAAGTATAAGCGATTCGTAAGCAATTCTTTTAAACTTTCTAAACGTACATGTTCGCTCTTCTTTTTTTGTGCATCCACGCTTTTCCAAAAAAAGAAGAGCAGAAATATGCTGACTCCTATTAGCATAAATAGTAAAAAATTATATCCGAAAGCATGAATGACACTGCCTGCGATCGGTGAACCAATGGTCAATCCTAAAGCACCGGCAGCTCGCAATCTGCCATAATTTTCCTCATCAACCTCTAGCATCCATGTTTCATTCAGTCCCATAATGACCTTTACCATTCCTCCACTAAGCGAAACAGCAAAAAGATGATAATAAAACAATTGTTTATGTATGATAAACATCATGATACTACCTGCTATCATAAAACCATATGCCAATAAGAAAAAAGGCTTTAATCTCTTAAATCGATCGCATAAATAACCAAACAGAAATTGTCCGATGATAGCAATAATAGCACTTCCTGCTAAGATATAACCACGCTCAACTACATCATATCCTACCTTTCCCAAATAAGGAATTATTTGTGTATTCACCATAGAAATTGCCGCAAACACGAAAAAATTCAAGCTGTAAAGAATCCATCGTTTCTTTTGTTTCATACCATCACATCCTATCATTAGTATGATTCAGAAAGCCTTATGTCATACCCACAGCAAATGAAAACAACTTTGCTATCATAAAAAAAGTAGTGTATAATAAGATACAAGAAACGGGTGATACTATGCAGCAGGAAAGTATGGATACAAAAAGCATATTAGCAACTGCTCTTATGGAATTGACCTCACGCAAGAATTTTGCAAAAATTACGATTGCGGATATAACACATGTCAGTGGTTTTAATCGTCAAACGTTTTATTATCATTTCCGTGATAAATACGAGTTGCTGAGCTGGATTTATGAACAAGAGGCCAGTCAAGTGTTTGATGAAGACATCTCTTTAGAAAACTGGCATCGCTACATGGCTGTATTACTACAACATATTCGTAATAACAAATGGTTTTACAGCAATACGATTCGTCATGATGAAAGCTACTTCCAAAATTTTATCTTCACACTAACAAGCACCCTTTTTTATAAAGCTATTGATGCTTTAGATTTACATCATCAGCTTGATGCTTCGGATAAAAAATTTTATGCTGAATTTTTCAGTTTTGGTATCAGTGGTGTTGTGATTAATTGGATCAAATCGGATATGAAAGAGAGTCCCGAACAGGTTGCCAGTGCCTTGAAAAGTTTAGCCCAGGATTCTGAAAAACTGGCTTATGAGAAATATCGCGAATCCTATCGTAAAATGAAAGGAACTACCTAAATGAAACAACCTATTGAACATTATGAAAACCGTGCAGGTGGAAAAGGAACCATGCACATAGAACGTCTTTTATCACCAGAAGAAATGGGCCCACATGTGAAAATGTATGCTCGCGTAACAATTGATGTTGGATCTTCGTTGGGATATCATGCTCATCACGGAGATAGTGAAACTTATTATATTCTTGAAGGAAAAGCTCGTTATCATGACAATGGCACTATACGTATTTTAGAACCATTTGATGTAACGCATACTCCAGATGGAGCATCGCATGGCATTGAAAACATTGGTACGACGCCTTTGGTGTTTATGGCACTCATTATTTCTTCTGTAAGATAAAAACAACGTTATGCAATGAAAAACGATTTTCAAAGGAAAAGAGCAGATTCCCTGCTCTTTTGTTGTTCTTATTCAACTCATATACTTGTATTTAATGTTAAACCCATTTTCATTACGCAAATGGCTCTATTCATGAAAGGATAAGCAAATACCTGGTATTATAAACAATACATATGCTGGAACATAAGCGGAGAAAATAGGATATCTTATCATACCAGAGAGCCAAGGCAAGGTATGAAAGAAAAAAGTATCCACTAAAACAATCGTATAACACGTCAGCAATATGACACCCATCATGGTCAAAGTTGTATTTACATAAGTGATACGCTTACTACATAATGCATATGTGAGCAAAGTGATGCCATACGCCATACAGCCATATTTTATGACAGACCAAAAAGAACTAATCAATACTACTTTATCTATTGCCAAGGCAACTAGAATACAGATACAGGCAAGCGCAAACAAACCTTTTTTCATTCACCTAATACCTTATGAATCAAAGGCTGTTTTGCTAGTGGAACAGCGGAAAATGTATACGCGTCATAAAAATCCTGCAACCATTGTTTTGCTAATGGATGATTGCTATGCACATACGCAAGTACATCTCCTGTTTGCACATAATCGCCATCCTTTTTATTTAAAACGATACCCACAGAAGGATCTATGCGATCTTCTTTTACCATACGTCCGGCCCCAAGCTGCATCGCTAATGTTCCTAATTGCAAGGCATGCAGTTCTTTTACATAACCATCACATAACGCCTTTACCTCAAAAATGGCTTTTGCTTTTGGTAATGTTTCTGGATGTTTAATCTGTTCTACATTGCCTCCTTGGGCCTGTACCATTGCTATTAATTTTTCAAAAGCCTTCCCATTTTTAATAACTTCCATCAGCATCGCCCTAGCTTGTGACTCACTATTTGCAAGATGAGCCTGCTGTAACATAATACTGCCAGCTTTCAAGCATAATTCAGTAAAATCCTGCGGGCCTTCCCCTTTTAAGGTAGCTATTGCTTCCTTTACTTCTAAGGCATTTCCAATGGCATTGCCTAAAGGCTGATTCATGCTGGAAATCATGGCTCTAACATCTTTATGGAAATGCTTACCGATTGCTATCATCGTTTCGGCCAATTCTTCTGCTTTTTGTGCAGTTTCCATAAAAGCCCCTTCACCATACTTTACATCTAACAAAATGGTATCACTGCCAGCAGCTAATTTTTTTGACATGATGCTGGAGGCTATCAACGGTATTGAATTCACAGTAGCCGTGACATCTCGTAAAGCATATAATTTTTTATCCGCAGGTACTAATCGTTGCGTTTGTCCAATGATTGCCAAACCGATGGTATTGACTTGTTCAAGAAATTCCTGTTCATTTAAATCCACGCGAAAACCTTCAATACTTTCTGCCTTATCTAAAGTGCCGCCGGTATGACCTAAGCCGCGTCCACTCATCTTTGCTACCTTGGCGCCACAGGCTGCTACCATCGGTGCTAAGGATAAGCTTGTTTTATCACCTACGCCACCTGTAGAATGCTTGTCACATTTCACACCAGAAATCGCAGACAGATCCATGACATCTCCACTATACAACATTTCTTCACATAAGCAGGCCGTTTCCTGAGCATCCATACCATTAAAGTAAATAGCCATCAAGAGTGCACTCACCTGATAATCAGGGATGGTGCCTTTCACATAACCATCAATGAAAAAATGTAATTCTTCTTTTGTCAAGGATGCTTTTTCTTTCTTTTTTTCTATGATATCGACAAACCTCATAAAGATGCTCCTTTCTTTTTTCGCAATAAGCGAAAAAATTGAAATTTTGTATATCTAATTTGCTCTTTCACCATAAAGTCTTTCTCATCAAACTTAGGAAAAAATACCGTTCCTTCATAGGTGTCAGGAAGAAGTGAAAGCCATAACTCATCTGCATATGGTAAAGACTGCTCATATGTTTGCGCACCACCACAGATGAGTAATGGCTGTGCTTGTGGTTTCCAATTGAAGATGACTTTTTGCAGGGAAGTTTCGATATATTCATACCCTGGTTTGCCTGCATAGTTAGGATTCCTAGTTAAAACATGAACGTGTCGTTGCGGCAATGTACTTTCCATCGCCTCCCATGTTTCTCTTCCTATGAGTACATGCTGATGGAGGGTTTTCATTTTAAAAAATGCCAATTCTTCTGGCACATGCCAAGGCATTTTATCATGATTACCAATAAGTCCATGTGCATCCAGAGCAGCCATGAGAACAATCATGCGACTGCCTTAAGAGCAGCAAGCTCTTCCTGTGTCAGCGCTCGCCACTCGCCCACTTCTAAATGATCATCTAATCGCAAAGGCCCCATAGCTACGCGTTTTAAATACAGTACCTCATTGCCAACAGCTGAAAACATCCGTTTTATCTGATGATAGCGGCCCTCTTCAATGTGAAAGAAACAGCTTGTTTCATTAATGACTTCTAATGCAGCACATAATACTGTTTTTTCATCTAAAATGATGCTTCCATTGCACAATGTTTTAATTGCCGTTTCATCTAAACATAGCTGATGCTCGACATAATAGGTTTTACGTACATGGTGCTTAGGTGATAGTAAGTGATGCGCTAGTTTCCCATCATTGCTAATGAGCACCAGCCCTTCCGTATCCATATCTAATCTTCCAACTGGGAAGCAGCCTTTGGGCAACATGACATCAAAACAATCTAACACTGTTTCATGTTCACTATCCTGAGTAGCACAAATGACTCCACTTGGTTTATTCAGCATCAAATAGACGAAAGGTTCATAATAAATATGTTCCCCATCGAGTTGAACCAAATCATCTTCTTCCACATGCATATCATCTTTTACCACCAATTCACCATTCACACGTACATGTTTTTTGCGAATTAGTTGTTTCACTTCTTTACGTGTTCCCACACCGGCATGGGATAAATATTTATCTAATCGCATATTATCCTCTCTTCCGTTTCTTAAATAATACAGCAAAATCCAAGTGTAATAACGTTTGTGGCAAATGGAATACATACGTGAACGCAAAGTAGCCAATACAAGAAATACCGCCAGCAAAGGCCATTTGTATAAATGCCATGCCACGTCCTGCCTCATAATTTCCACGAAGTCCTAAATGAAAGCACAGTTGTGCAAGTATCCATAAAATACCACAACCGCATAGGATGACGAAAAGTCGATGCAAGGTATATTTCCATTGAATATCATGATGTTTTGTTAGTTCATACAAACTGATGCTAATATTCAGCATAGCTGAAATCACCGTGGAAAACACTAAGCCTTGGTAGCTAAATTTTACCAGCATGATATAGCTAAGGGCAAATTTCACAACGACTTGAATTGTCGTATTGCGCACAGAATTGCGTCGTAACCCCGTAGCCACCATTAAATTGGTAACAATTGGAGTCATCGTATCTAGAAAAGCGACAATGGAAAACCAGCGAATAATCTGGGCTACTGCCGGGATGTCTTTAGCATGTTCCGGCGGAAATAGTGTAACGATCAGCGGTTCAGCAAACACATATAGGCAAAACGATACCGGTAAAGCAATATACAAAACGATATCTATGCAATCGCGGATGTTTTTACGTACCTGTTTCATATTATGTTGCGTTATGGCACTTGTAATATGGGGAATGATCGCACTGGAAAAACCTGGTGCCAATACCATGGGAATACTCATCAACTTAACAACCTTATAATTAATAGTAGATGAAATCAGGGTGATTTCACTTCCTGAAAGACCATGCCCCTTTAAACCTTTTTGTAGGAACAATGTGTTAATAATGCTATCACTATAGCCTAATAAAGCTATTAACATAAACGGTATGGATACATATAACAATTCCTTTAAAATCTCTCTGCTTTCAATCTTATTTTCAAAGGCCTGTTCATGTGCCAATCGTCGTATTTCTTTCATTCGCTTACGATCATAAAATTTAAGATGGATCATCGCCGTGATAGCTGCAACGCTCGTTGAGAAAACGCCAAAATATACAGCCCATATATGATCACCATGAAAGATATAAACAGCGATGCTGGAAGCAATCAGCACAAACGAAGCATTTGCTAGCTGTTCCAAAACTTGTGACAATGAATAGATTTCCATCTCTTTCAATCCCTGATAAAACCCACGCATACTACTCAGAATCGGCACAAAGAACAAAGCAAAACTGGAGCCGACAAATGCCCAACGTAAATCATCTGCACTTCCTGCCCCATCGTACATCATATGCGCAATTGGTTTGGAAAACAGCATAAATAACAACATCATGACAAATCCTAAAGAAATCATCAATCGCGTGCTGAGCTTTTTCACAAAAATACTTGTCTTATAATCACCTTTTGTCGTGTAACGAGCTACCAGTGTTGCTATTGCAAAAGGAAAGCCCGCCTGACATACATTTAATAAATACATGTAGAGCGATTGGGTAATCGCATAATATTCGACGTTGACATTGGTACCCAAAATATTATTGAATGGTATTGCATAAATCAGTCCAATCAATTTGGCAAAAAAGATACCAGCAGAGCTTACCAATGCTCCGGCGACGATTGACTGTTTTCTTTTTGTACTTCTTGTGTTATCCTTCATGAATAGTTTCCTCTCTAATCCACATTTGCTTTACCAGCATCTGAAGTAGTCTTTTCTCCAATTGCCGTATCCCCTTTTTCCTGCACATAATTACAGTTGAAAAAAACACGGGATTGGTTTTGCAATGTGCTGTCTTTCCAAGTCACCATCACATTGACCGTAAATTGTTTCTTTGGTGATATCGCATCTAAAATGATCATTTTAACAAAGCCTTTTTCTCCCCGCGCTTGATAGGGAATCATATTATACTGACTGTTGGCATCATCCCCTAATATCCCAATACAAGGATATACATTCGTATTAGAATCCATATTCTGATCCACTGCGATGGCCTGGATATCATACATGGCAACTTGTGGATTATACAGCTCTATTTCATATTTATAATCATCCTTTTGTTTAAATACATTCATCTTATATTCAAAGGGAATGATTTTTGATTCTATCCCCTTATTACTAACTACGGCATCAATAAAGCTCTCATATACTTTTATGCTTTCACTATCTTGATGATGCAGATTTTTACATCCGGTAAGAAATACCGTCAACAAGATGCATAAAATCGAAAGTTTACGCATGAAATCACCTCGGTTTTAATTATACCATATGTATGTGAAATGCACCATACCTGTAATATCAAGGGGCTTTTATCTGTCGATGGGAAAGTATTGATGATTGTCTTAGGAATTCGCGGAAAGAAAAAGCGATCGTATGGATCGCCTTTGTTTGTTATTTTCCGCATTTGCAACGGAAAGAACTGCATTCAGTTTCGCAACAAGCATTTGGTTCAATGCAATTGTCGCAAGTAACACTGATGGTTTCTGCTACACAATGATTGTCTTTATGATAGACACAATTGTTCACACTACATAAAATTTCGGTTTTTTTCTGCATATTTACACCTCCATCAGTAGTATGCGCAAACACTTTCATGTTATGTGCGATATATGAGTAGTGCTGAAAAGCAATATATTTGTTCTTCCTCCTGTATACTGCAGGAAGTTGAAAATTTAATATCAACTACATCGATATCCGGATTATCCTCTAAAAATGCATTGATCATATCGCTGAGATCATCCTCATGCTCCTCATCAAACACTTTGACCTGAACCATCTTCATCACCTAAGATGACTCTAACATATTCATGAAGGATTACTTGTCGATAAAAGTAGCCTGTAGTTTCTTTTTTAAATGTTCATTTTGCACTTCGATCATAGGTAATCGCAAAACATTTTGAATTTCTCCTCTTTGTGCCAAGACATATTTCACACAAGCTGGAGATGGTTCCTGAAATAACAATGTCGCTTCCTGCTTTAATTCCTTACGCAATTCGTTATCTTTACGATTGCCACATAGAAAATGCTTTAGCTTGGTAAGTGATACATGTCCAAGTACAGATACCAAACCATCCATACCCGCATCCATGCCTTCGTCAATGGTTCCATCTTCCCCGCTATATATTATGAAATGAGGATGCTCTTTTTTTAACTTTTGAACTGCTGCAAAATCATCACATGCCTGCTTTAAAGCAACAATATTCGGACATGTTGTTATTAATTTTGCGATCGTCTCTGCTTCAAGTTTCACACCTGTCCGAGATGGGATATTATAAAGCATAACATTGACAGAGCTATGTGCAGCAATGCATGCAAAATGTTCATACAATCCAGCTTGTGAAGGTCGATTATAGTACGGTGCAGCTAAAAGCACACCATCAATAGGCAGCTGTTGAACCTGATGCACAGCCCGCAAAGTATCTGCTGTACAATTTGTCCCACAGCCAAACCATATTTCTATCTCATGATGGGTTTCTTGCAAGACAAATTTCACTATTTGCGAACGTTCCTCTTCACTTAAACAAGGTGTTTCTGCTGTTGTACCACATACGATAAACCCATCCGCTCCCTCCGCCATTAAGCGGGCAATTAATGCACGCAATGCCGGATAATCAACCTCATGTTCTTTGGTAAAGGGAGTAATCAATGCTACCATCAATTTTGCCATTATACGTTTCCTCCTAATAAGATTGGTTCTATCTGTTGATCTTGAAGCGCCATATCACAGGTTTCCATTAACAGATCCCATTTGGCGACAATACTGCGTTCTTTTTGGAATGGTGCATCTTGAGCAAATGGAATGGCATAAAACCCTCGATAATTCAGCAGAGTGAAAATATTAGCACCACTAATCCCCAGGCCATCATTTGTTGCTATTCCAAAAACAATATTTTTCTTATTTCGCAGCATAGCTTTGGCAGCTAGTGTAACAGGATGATCGTAAATGCCGTGCACTAGTTTTGCACAAACAGTAGCACTCATCGGGGCAATCACCATTAGATCGTAACAATTGCATGGGCCGACCTTTTCAGCCTCTACGATTGTATGAATGATACTGTGACCACTTAAATTTACCAAGCGATTCAAAAAATCATCTGCTTTAAAGAAACGTGTATCACAAGTGTACACATTTTCACTTACCACGATTTGTACATCATTTTCCTGACATAAGATTTCCAACTGCTTTAATACTTTCGCATGATTACAAAATGAGCCACAAATACCAAATAAAATGCGCTTATTCTTCATGTAATCTCCTCCTTATATGATCTGCGATAATATTACCGGCACTGATACATGCAAAACGACCTGGCAGATTACTGATCTTGTAATAGTTCAGATGCAGACGGTGTATTTGTTCCTCATGAAACAAAACGGGTGTTGAAATATCTAAGAATAATGGTGTTTTTGACCATGAACGTATCTGCGCATCATCCAATATTTGTACCGGAGCAGTATAAATGATGACATCGCCACATTCTTTCCATTCCTTTATTGGTAAAAATTCCTTACTCATCACACAATCACGGCGTATTACGCGTACATGAGTATGAAGATTTTTTAACATTGTATAAATAGCTTTACCACAATGCCCATATCCAACAATATCGATTGTTATAGCATAAATACTTTTACAAGTATGTGAAATTAATTCATTTAAAACACCTTCTGCTGTTAAAATAGCGTTTTGTGTTATGACCTCTTCCGCATTCATATAATAATCGACTTCTACATTTAATTTTTTGGCAGCTTCATTTTCTATACCCTGGAAAACAACCATTTCTTTTCCCTGAATTTTCCAAAAGCTACTGGGAATATGCATATAGGAATTCCACATCTGTACATTATGTTCTTCATTCATTCCCTTCACTGGCAAGACAAAAGCATCCAGCTGTGGTAATGTTAAAAAGTCAGTATCTTCCTGTATCCTATAAACTACATAATCTTTTTTCAGATTATCTGCTACCTGCATCATTCTTTCATCACTACAAACCACACCGATTTTCATAGCACTCCTCCTTTACTTTTATACTATGTGAATTGTATCGATTGGTTCTATAGCATAGAAAGGTATTCTACTTGACGAGCAGCAATAACGCGTCTATAATGAACAGTGTTCATATTAGGAGGAATCATTATGAATAAGGTAGTCACATCAAAAGACGAATTATTAGAAGCTGCCGAACAAATCACCTATGAGGAAGGAATGACTCACCTCAGTATTCGCTCGCTCGCCAAAAAACTGGATATATCTGTTGGTGTAGTGTACAATTACTTTCCTTCAAAAGCCGATTTAGTATTGGCTATCATCGAAAATTTCTGGAAAAAGGTTTTTCATAAAGATCTTTGCACATTCGATGAACCCCCTTGTTTCCCTATCTTCTATGAAACCATCTATCAACGTTTAAGCGAACATATAGAGGATTTCCAAGCTGTTTTTTTAGGACAATTGCATGTATTGCGCTCAGAAGATAAGCAAAAGGGGAAAGCCTTGGAACAACAATATTTACAGCACATACAGAAAGGGTTTCTTCTTGTCCTATCTCAAGATTCGCATATTCCTGAAAGCTTATGGACAGCAACCTTTACAAAGGAAGCCTTTCTACAGTTTTTATTTGAACATATGTTGGTAGATCTCTCACATCAACGCAAAAACTGTCAATTCACAAAAGAAATGTTATATCGCTTATTATATGCGAAATCAACATAATTTCACGTTACAACGAACAAAGTTCAGCAACAATGCTTTGCAAACAATAAATAATGGAAATAGGCTTTCATATTCTCTATCTAACCATTGTTATTTTTTGAAACCCTCTCTATTAAAAAGGCGAAGCATGATAAAGCAATTCCATTATTTAGCATCATAAGAAAGGAGTTCTATCATTATGAAAAGAACAGTAAACTACGCTATACTTTATGCAATTCTCGCCATGATTGGTGGTATCTTTTATCGCGAATACACCAAATTCATGGGATTTGACGGCAGGACAACACTTGCCTTTGTACATACCCATCTCTTTCTGCTGGGAATGGTCATGTTTCTCATCGTGACATTTGCCATTCATCAATTTCATATCGAAAAACAAAAACATTATCGGCTATTTCTTATTCTCTATCATCCCGGTGTCTTATTAACTTCCCTCATGCTCTTTCTGCGCGGTATCACACAAGTAAATGGTAATGAACTAACCAATACTGTTAACGCTATGATCTCCGGTGTTTCCGGTATCGGCCATATCCTAACAGGTATCGGTCTTCTTCTTTTCCTGTTTATATTGAAAGCGAGTGTGAAAGATGCGTAAACGAATGTATATCCCTAAAAACTACCTTTTGTTACTAGCCGGCTTCATTTGGTTGCTAGCGGGTATTAATATACTAAATATCGGCTATCAATCCACTTCTGTTCTTACTTTATGGATGATGCTAGCAACGATCTTGACCTTTCTTGTTTTCTATTTTGCTATTTTTCGCAAACTCATTCATAAGCATACAAATCGAATCTTACGTTATGCCCATGCTTATATGCATATATTACAATTTTTCGATAGAAAATCATACATCATCATGTTTTGTATGATGAGCGGTGGTATTTTATTAAGAATAAGCCATGTATGGCCAACAGTATGCATAAAATCTTTTTATACCGGTATAGGTCTAGCCCTATGCATATCAGGCCTGTGTTTTATAAAGCAATTTTATCACCAGCAGCTTTCATTCACTAATAAATAAAGCACATCAGATACTATTTCTGTATGTGCTTTTTTCTCATATATATATAATCTTTCATATTGAAACGTGGGATTTCATAAGTATATCTGTTTGAAATTCTTTGTTTATCTTATTGTGTAATTACATAATAATTACGTTTCCCGCGTTTGATAATGGTTTTATTCGTTGTGATTGCATGTGTTGAGCTTACGATAAATTCACAGTCTTTTATACGTTCACCATTGATTTGAATAGAACCTTGCTTGATCCATTCTCTTGCTTCACGTTTACTACTAGCAATTTTCGCTTGTACTAAGACATCAAGTAACGGCATATGATCATCCACTGCGATACTATCAAAACCATGCAACGCATCCTCGAGTTCATCGCTGGTTAAATCTTTAATATTTCCTTTGAAGAAAGCATTCGTAATTTTTAATGCTTTTTCATATTCCTCTTCACCATGCAAATCAATAACGACGGCTTTCGCAAGTGCCTTTTGTGCTTCTCTGCGTCCCGCATCTATCTTTGTCTTTTCTTCTAAATCTTCAATTTCTTCGCGGCTTAAGAAGGTCAATGTCTTTAAATATTCAATAACCTTACTATCTTCACTATTCACCAAGAACTGATACAGTTCATAAGAAGATGTTTTATTTTTATCCAGCCAAATCGCCTTGCCTTCGCTTTTGCCAAACTTTGTTCCATCCGCCTTAGTTACCAATGGCATTGTAAACCCATATGCTTCTTTACCTAATTTCTTACGAATCAATTCAATACCGGCTGTGATATTCCCCCACTGATCTTGTCCTGCTACTTGCATGATACAGTTGCGGTTTTCATACAAATGCATAAAATCCAACGCCTGTAAGATCATATAAGAAAATTCTGTATACGTAATTCCTTCATCCAATCGACGAGCAACAATATCTTTATTCAACATATAATTAATGTTAAAATATTTCCCATAATCGCGCAAGAAATCCAAAGTATTGATATCCTTAATCCAATCGTAGTTATTTACAACTTCAAAGCCAAATACATCCTGCGCCTGTTTCTTTAGACATGCAAAGTTATGCGCAACTTCATCTTTTGATATCATAGCGCGTTCTGCTGTTGGCTTAGGGTCGCCAATTAACCCTGTTCCTCCACCAACTAACAAAATCGGATTGTGCCCTGCCTGTTTTAAACGCTTAGAAATTAAAAAGGATGAATAATGTCCAATATGCAAGCTGTCTCCGGTAGGATCAGTACCAATATAAAAAGTGACCTTTTCATTATTCAGCATGTTTTCAATTTTCGGTGAGCTGCAATCTTTAATTAAGCCTCTCCATACCAATTCTTCATAAATATTCATAGTCTATTCCTTTCTCAGCCATTAAAAAAGCGTCCTTATCCAAGGACGCCGTTTTTTATTTGCGTGGTACCACCTTAGTTCCTCATAACATGAGGCTCTCAAGCTCATAACGTGAGCATACGGCTTTACTTTTCATAAAGCAGCTCCAAGGTGTATTCCATAAGTTCCTGACTGCGGCTTTTCACCAGCCAGCCGCTTCTCTGTGCTCATTTCCTTATGTACTCTTTCTTATCATAGCTGTTGTAGTATTAAGTATAATGTAATTTTTTACTTTGTCAAGCAATGATTACTTGGTTGATTTACGTGGAGTGAAAATATAGCTCAATTCGATTTCTTTATCTGGAACATCATTTTCATCCGTTAGCATCTTTGTCAATAAACGCATAGCAACAGCACCTAAATCATAATCTGGAATTTTAAAGCCAGAAATCTGAGGGCGTGCCATAGAGTTATATTTACTATCTAAGATACATACCAATTCCACATCATCCGGAATATTCATTCCTGCTTCTTTCACGGTGTTCATAACCGCCATAGCTTGAGAATCACGATACGTAATGACGACATCATAAGGGACGCCATCCTTCACATATTCTTTCAAAAATAAGTAAGAGGAACGATATTCCTTAGGAATTTCAATATAGCCGTCAAATTCCATACCGTTTTCTTTATAAGCACGTGATAATCCATCACGAAGTTGTTTGATCATTGCTGGATTCTTACGATCCTCAATCAATGCCAAACGTTTTTTCCCTTTTGCGATGCAATCCATTGCATAATCATAAACAAGGCTGGAGTAATCCACATAAACAGAACCAACAGTTTCATCACTCATCTTATTACCGATGACAACAATGGGAACTTGATATTTTGTTAACTGATTCAATTCTTCCTTATTTAGCTTATCATTGAAAATCACAACACCATCCACACGGGATTTGATGATATTTTCAATAATATCATTCATTTCAGTAATGCCTTCCGTCGTTGTATGCAGCATCAGATTATATTTATAAATTTTTGCCACATCAATCAAACCATTAATAATCTGTCCCGTATAGAAATAGCTTGCTTCTGGTACGATCAGAGCAATCGTCGTCGTTTTCTGAAGTGCCAATCCTTGAGCAATCGCATTCGGTTTATAGCCTAATTTTTCAATTGCCTCCTGCACTTTCACACGTGTGTCTTCACGGACAACTTCAGAACCGTTGATAACACGGGAAACGGTTGCCAGTGAAACATCTGCTTCTTTTGCTACATCATAAATGGTAATTCGTTTCATAACACTTATCCCTTCTGACTAATCGTCTTCATCCTTCGTGTCTAAGACACGTTGTAACCCTTCAAAGGCTTTTTCCGCTGCTTTCAGCGTACCCTTTTTTAGCTTCTTTACATTCTTCTTAACGCGCTCATCTTCACGAATAGCACTAACCGTGTCCGTAATGGTATCCATCGTTTTCACAACATAGTCCTTCTTCATAAGCTCATCTACACCATCACTGAATGCATTCGTCACTTTGCCCGTCATTTCATTCAGTTTTTCCTTGCCATTTTTTACATCCTCACGCTGATTAAAGGCTGCTACTTTCTGTTTCGTTGTTTCCAATAACAAGGCCGTATCAGTCTTCAGTTTTTCTAAACGCTGTGTTGTTTCCTGCGCATTCACATTATTTTTTATCCACTGACGAAATTCTGCGTACATCCGACTTAGTTCTATTTTGGCATCCGCAAAAATTGAAGAGGCATTTTCATTATCCTCGTCATCTTCCATTTGAATAATGGTATAACGCGTTTCTTTTTCCATGTCATCAACATGCTGGCTTTCATCGCTCATGAAGTATGCACCTCCTGCTCACAGGCTTCTTCCTGTTGCTCATCGCTGCCATCTTTTCCCATATGATGTAAAATCCAATCTTTAATCAAAGAGAAATTTTCAATCACCATCACCATCGTACTGCGAACAGCATGTTTGCTTGCTTCATGCACACTGTCAACAGTCTCACTTAATTCATTTAAAGTCTGTAAAGGCTTTTCCAGTGTTTCCAATTCTTTGTTTGTCGTATCGAGTGTTTTTTTCATACTGATCACTGCTTCATTCGCACTTTTTAATAACACGATCAGATGCCTGACAAA
The DNA here is from genome assembly GCF_020563125.1 of Longicatena sp. 210702-DFI.1.196. Lineage (NCBI taxonomy): Bacteria > Bacillati > Bacillota > Erysipelotrichia > Erysipelotrichales > Erysipelotrichaceae > Longicatena > Longicatena sp. 210702-DFI.1.196. Next base: position 29,947 of record NZ_JAJCPX010000020.1, read on the forward strand.
GATAACCAGAAATATCAGGACGATAACACCTACAATCGGTAATGCCTTAGCGGCAACATTACTCGTTAATTCCAATAACTGATCTAAACCCATAGAAACACCTCTTTTTATATTTTACCTTATTTTGTAAACATTTACAAGTTTACTGAAAACTTTTTACAATATTTTTTAATTTATAAATATCTTTACTGCTCATAAACAGATATACTGCAGGGCCGCGATCTGCTAAAAACTTAGCCGCTGTTTCATCTTCTTGAATCACTTGAGCATGCGCGCAACGATCTGCTAAATCTTGTATCGTAATATTGATTCCTGGCTCTTTTGCGGCATTTTCAGGAAAATGGCATAAATATGTCTCGTCAGCTTGATCTAATTCTTGGGCAAAACGATCCATAAAATAATAGATACGAGAATAACGATCCGGTTTAAATATCGCAATGATTTTTTTATCAGGATACTTAATGCGAGCAGCCTCAATCATATACTTAACAGCAGTTGGATGATGTGCATAATCATCAATATACACATTACCATTTTTTTCTTCTATCGTAAAACGGCGTTTTACTCCCGGAAAACTTGCCAATCCTTCCTGTAACACTGCCGGTTGTAATCCTTCCATGATTCCTAAAGCGATTACCCCTAGGCTGTTCCACAATAAAGGTTTCCCAACAAACGGTAATTTAAAACTGCCAAAGTACGCTTTTTTATATAAAACATCAAAAGACATACCTTCTTCATTTTGTATAACATGAACAGCTTGTACGTCATTGTCATCCTGTAAACCATAATACAAATGCTTCGTTTTGACGTGCAGGCGACGCACTTCTTCATCATCACCAAACAGTACAATACCTTTTTTTACTTGATTGGCAAAGGTTTCAAATGCATCGCGATAATCTTCCATATTTTTATAATAATCCACATGATCCAATTCAATATTCGTAATGATCGCGTATTGCGGTTTATAAGCCAAAAAGTGACGCTGATATTCACAGGATTCTAAGACAAAATATTCACCATCATCCGGCATATCTCCTGTACCATCACCAATCAAAAAACCAGTTGGTGCTACTTCGGCCATCACATGAGAAATCATGCCTGTCGTTGTGGTCTTACCATGGGTACCGGCAACACTGATACTTGTATATTCTTCGACCAACTGCCCTAAAAAATCATGATACCAGTATACCTGCACTTTTCCTTGCTTGGCCAATTCCATGGCTTTTTTCACTTCCGGATTGCTTTCATTAAAAGCATTGCCAATGATGATTGTCATTCCTTCTTTAATGTTATTCTCATCAAAATGGTAAATCGGAATATGTCGTTCCTCTAAAGGTTTTTGGGTAAAGATATATTTATCAATATCCGAACCGCTCACTTGTTCATGGCGGTCAAAGACGATCGTAGCTAAAGATGCCATACCGCTTCCCTTGATACCAATAAAATAATATTCCATATTACGTTTACACTCCCTTTATTTTTCCGTTACATCTTTTATATTAGATTCAGCCTCTTTGATTGGCGTAGAATCGCCAAACAGCGAAATTTGCAACAAATCTTCAGTATCCGTATCATCATCTGCTAAAATAGCTTCCAAGGGTAACGTATGTTCTTCCTCTTCTTCTACCTTTTGTAATAAATCTGCCGGCATTTCTTGTGATGAAAGCTCATCCCTTGTTTCCGTCATGATGATTTCTTCCTGCTTACTTTTGGCTTTTTCTTCAATATCTTTTTTCGCTTCTTCTTCAAATTCTTCCAATTCATTCACACCATAATACGGTGATATAATTGTCCCTAACGGATTTTCCTTACGTTTGCGAGCGCGTGGCATATTGACATTAGGTGTCTTCGTTGAAGTCTTCGCTTTTGCGTTTTCTTCTTTCGCTCCAAAAATCGGCGAAATCACCGGTGTAAACTCATATTCTTTCTTTTCTTCTTTTTTCATAACAGGTCGACTTTTTATTGTCTCTTTTGGTTGTTTTACTTCTTTTGCTGGTTCTTTTTTTGTCTCTAAATCAATACTGACAAACTTTCTCGTCTCCTGCTTGATTGGCGTCTGTTCCTTTTTAACACTTTCTAGATCCGCTTGTTTCGGCGTATTTTGCGGTTCTTTATCCACTGTTTTTGCTTCTTTCTCTTTTAAAGAAATTGCTTCCAAATCATCTTCTGCAATGATATCTGCCTCTGTTTCTTCAAACAGAAAGGAAGTAACTTTTTTCCATAACGACATTTTCCTCACCCTTTCTGCGTCATTGATTTACTTGATTCAAGAATTGTTCTATTTCTTCTCTTGTCTTGCGCTGCTTCGATACAAACCGATTACTTTCTTTCCCATTTAGATAAATGACAAAGCTAGGTATGCCCATGATCATCAAGTCTACACATACATCCATGCATTGATCACGGTCAACATAGTAAAAGGTAAAGCCTTTTGCCGTATATTCTTTTACGACGTCTTCAAAAAAGCCTTCTAAAAAACGACAGTCAGGACACCAATTCGCAGAAAAGACAAAGACATTTTTGCCTTCGCTGGCACATGCTTTATAAAACGCTTCTGCATTGTTAATTACATTCATATATTCTTTCATGGTATGACTCCTTTTGTTGAACCGTTTACATGTTCTTATTATAGCATCATTCGATGAAAATTTACTTTTTATTTTCATTATTTATGCATTCTTTTCATTCATAGGATGTTTCTTCCAAATGGCACGATAAATAGGCTGCCCTTTTTCCATGAAGCGATGCTCATATTCCGTAATTACATCTTCATCATGAGCAACACGGCGAAAATCCACACTGAAATCATGAAGAAACCAACCTGCATTTTGGAATTCTATTATACTATATTCAAATAATGAGCTATTATCTGTTTTCATCTGAATTTCCCCATCATCTGCCAAGATTTTCGCATATTGGGCAATAAATTTATGATTTGACAATCGCTTTTTATGTGCTCGTTTTTTAGGCCAAGGATCACTGAAATTCAAATGGATGACTTGAATTTCACCTTCTGCAAACCAAGAAGCAAGCTGCTCAGCATCATCGTTGATGAATCGCATATGTGCTTTTTCTTTTTCTTGTTTTGTATATTTACGTACCGCCAGAGCAGCTACATTGTTATTTTTCTCAACACCGATCCAACCGTATTCTGGATATTGCAAAGCCATCTTTGTCCAATAATCCCCTTTGCCACAGCCAATCTCTAAATGTAGCACATCACGTTTTAGCGTTTCTTTCCATTTGCCTTGCAAAGCAGCGGGTTCTTTAATAACGACATCCTGCTCCTTTAAAAAGTCTTCTGCCCATGGTAATTTTCGCATTCTCATAGATCGTCCTACTTCTTTCCCAGCTTTTCCACAGCTGCTGTATAAATAGCGATAGAAGTCATTAAATCTTCTAGTTTTACCCCTTCATCTTTTTGATGACATCCTCCGACATATAATCCTTCAGGAATCTCGGTTTTCGGAAACTCAGGTCCAAAGGCGACAAAGTTTTTAAATTTCTTCGCATAGGTACCTCCGCCAATTGTCTTATTTGGTGTAAAGGTGTCCTTGCTGTATTCTTGATATACTTCACTTAATGTACTTACCAAGGTAGATTGTGGATCAACAAACAAAGGTTTTGTATCGTGTTCTAATAGTACATCTAAAGCATATTGACGTTTTTCGGCACTTTTTTTCATATTATCTATGATCAGATTTGCATCCGCATCATTTGGATAACGGATATCAATGGTAATATCCGCCTTTCCATCAGCAATATGAATGATCCCGGTATTCATTGTCAAAAATCCCATATAAGCGCCCTCAATGGCAATATTCAATGGTTTTCCCTGCCAATCATGCAGCAGTGCATACGTATCATACGCAAATTTATCCTGCATAGCACTTCCTACAAAATTCAAGAGATGCAAACCAGCATTTACTCCATTGTATGGCATCGCTGCATGTGCGGATACCCCCTCCATGGTTAAAACAGCTTGTTTTCCATCATAGGCAACACTGCCTTTTAACCCATTCGATTTTAGGTAAAAATCAAACATATCCATATAGGCATCGTTCCATTTATCCACGCATAAACTAGCTTTACCGATGACGATATTTGGACGTTCACCGGCATGCATGCTGGTTATACACGTTTGCACATCGCCTTTTAACCTAACATGCAAGCCGCCTTTTTCACCATAAATCACAGGAAAATCAGCATCGGGTGTAAAGCCCATAGTAGGTATTTCTCCATGTTGTGTATAATACTTCATGCATTCCATTCCCGTTTCTTCATTGCACCCTAAGATCAACATGATCTTGCGATCCAATTGGATACCTTTATCTTTTAACATCTTTAAGGCATAAAAACCCGCCATAGCAGGACCTTTATCATCCAAAGCCCCTCTGCCAAACAAATAGCCTTGTTCAATTTCTCCTCCATAAGGATCTTTGGTCCAGCCATCACCTAAAGGGACAATATCCAAATGTGCTAATACACCAACACTTTCCGTACCTTCACCATAGCTGATCACGCCAGCATAGCCATCATAATCCTTTACTTCAAAGCCTTCCTTACGTCCCAGCTCTAACATATAATCCAAAGCTTTGCGGCACCCTTCGCCAAAAGGAGCACCTGCTCGAGCACTTGCTTTATCTTCTATTGAAGCAATGGCAATCAAGCCTCTTAAATCACGAATAAAATCTTCTTTATATGTTTCCAATTCCTGTAACCAGTTCATGTTTTTCACCTCGCATATTATTTTATCATAAAGCGAATTGAATACCTACGCTTTTTTTCATAAATTTTCATTAAGATGACAAATTGGTTGTAACCTTTGCAGCCCCTTTTTTTGCTGCTTTGTACCTATCGTGTAAGAAATATCCATCCACAAAAAAAAGGACAAGTGTATAACACTGTCCTCACGTATTCACCTTATGATTCTACAGCCGGTGTTTCTTCTTTTTTTGTTTCAACCGTTTCTTCTGCAGGTACTTCATCTTTTTTCACAAGCTGTTTTTCTTCTTTTTTAGGTCTTGGCAATAATGCTTTCGCACTGACATTGACACGTCCGCGATCATCGATTTCCATCACCTTAACTTTTATGGTATCACCAATATTCAGCTTGTCTTCAACCTTTTCAACACGCTCATGACAAATCTTTGAGATATGCAATAAGCCATCTGTACCCGGGAACAGATTTACAAAGGCTCCGAATTTTTCAATACGTACAACCTTACCTTCGTAAATATCACCGACTTTTGCAACACGTACAATGTCACGGATCATATTCGCAGCTTTGGTAATAGCCTCTCGGTTCATATGATAGATGACCACATGTCCATCGTCTTCAATATCAATTTTGACCTCATCGCAAGCTTCGATGATCTTATTAATCATCTTACCATTAGGTCCAATGACTTCGCGAATCTTTTCTGGGTCAATATAGAATTGTTCGATCTTAGGTGCATATGTACCAACATCTTCACGTGGTTTATCAATAGCAGTCATCATATTTTCCAGAATCTGTGCACGCGCACCTTTGGCCTGTGACAAAGCTTCCCGGAAGACATCTTCTGTAATACCAGCAACTTTGATATCCATCTGCAGTGCTGTAATACCTTCACTTGTTCCCGCTACCTTAAAGTCCATATCGCCAAAATGATCTTCCATACCCTGAATATCGGTCAATACGGTATACTTCCCGCTATCCTCGTCCATGATCAAGCCCATTGCAATACCCGCAACAGGTGCCTTAATAGGAACTCCAGCAGCCATCAAAGACATTGTGCCGGCACAGATAGATGCCTGCGAACTAGAACCGTTTGATTCCAAAACTTCCGCTACTGTACGAATCGTATATGGGAATTCTTCTTCACTAGGCAATACCTGTGATAAAGCACGTTCTCCCAAAGCACCATGACCGATTTCACGACGGCCTGGATTGCCCATTCTTCCTGTTTCACCAACAGAATATGGTGGGAAATTGTAATGATGCATAAAACGTTTATATTCTACATCGGTAACATCATCAATGATCTGATTATCATTCATCGGACCTAACGTCGTTACCGATAATACCTGTGTTTCCCCACGTGTAAACAACGCACTGCCATGCACTCTTGGTAAAATATCAACCTGTGAATCCAATGGACGGATTTCATCAATCTTACGTCCATCTGGGCGTACTTTATCTTCAATGATCAAACGACGTACTTCATTTGCCTCAATGCCATGACAGATTTCTTTTACCTGCTTCAAAGCTTTGGCTTTTGCACTCTCTGATGCATATTCTTTTTCTTCAAAGCGAGCTAGCGCTGCTTCTGTTAATTCATCAATCTTACCATAGCGCTCCAATTTCTTTTCAATAGACACCGCTGCGCGAATATCGGCTTCAAAGTTTTCCCGTACTTCCTGATCAATTGCTTCATCTACAGTATACAGTGTTACTTCCATTTTCTCTTTACCGATAGCTGCCGCAATTTCTTCTTGGAAAGCAACTAATTTTTTAATATGTTCATGACCGAACATGATAGCTCCAAGCATAGCGTCTTCATCGACTTCTTTTGCTCCAGCCTCTACCATGTTTACAGCATATTTTGTACCGGCAACAGTCAAGTGAATATCACTTTTTTCTAATTGTTCCGGTGTTGGATTAATGACATATTCGCCATCTACACGTCCAACGATTACTCCGGCAATCGGACCATTGAAAGGAATATCCGATACACATAATGCCAAAGATGCTCCGAACATTGCAGTCATTTCCGGTGTGCATTCCTGATCAACAGAAAGCACCGTATTCACAACCTGTACCTCATTACGGAAACCTTCCGCAAATAAAGGACGAATCGGACGATCGATCATACGAGCCGTCAATGTTGCATGTTCACTAGGTCTTCCTTCTCTTCTTAAAAAGCCTCCGGGAATCTTACCAACAGAATATAGTTTCTCTTCAAATGAAACAGTCAATGGAAAGAAATCGATCCCTTCTTTTGCCTGTTTGCTGGCAGTAGCTGTTGATAAAACAACGGTGTCATTATATCTTACCAGAGCACTTCCTCCGGCCTGTTTTGCTACTTCTCCAGTTTCTACTGTGAGCACCCGCCCACAGAACTCTAAACGAAATGTTTGTTTAGCCACGTTTTTCACCTCTTAATTTTTCTATCTTTTAAATGATATCATAAATTAAACACTTAGGAAAGAAAAAAAGCCGCAAATTCATGCGACTTTCTGTTTCCTTTACAAATAAATTACTTACGCAGTCCTAAGCGAGCGATCAGTTCTTTGTAACGGTTCAGGTCTTTGTTCTTTAAGTATGTTAATAAGTTTCTACGACGACCTACCATTTTCATCAAACCTCTTTGAGAATGGTAATCGTGCTTATGTTCTTTGAAGTGTTCTGTCAGCTGATTGATTCTAGCTGTTAATACAGCGATCTGAACTTCTGGAGAACCTGTATCCCCTTCAAATCTTGCATACTCTTTCATGATTGCCTGTTTTTCGCTTTTTAATAACATGTTATTTCCTCCTGTATTTTCATAATGTTTCATACTGAGTGAGCCGTCGAGGAATACACGTGCAGACCAAGTATAAAACCTTGTTAATAATAGCATACTCCCTACCGTATCGCAAGTGTTTTTCAATATTTTTGCACTTCATTTTATACGTCATTGCATTATTTCTTTGCTCTTTGCAAGCATTTTAATATCCTTTTCTGTATTATCTCTTACCTAAAGTAAAAAACGCTTGATTTTCATGCATATCTTATTTATCCATGTGCTTTATCATCACCTAAAAACTCTACCAACACATCATTCAATAGATGAAAGCCTCTTTCACTTGCCCAAATTTTCTCTTCATCTACTAAAAGCAAGCCTTTCTCTTTTTGTTTTTCGATTATTGACCCATATACTTCGCTGATATCCTTTCCAAAACGCTCAAAAAAAGCTTGTCGGGAAATACCCTGTTTCATTCGTAACGACATCATGATCATCTCAAACATCTGAGCCTTCGTATCTAGCTTTTCATATACTGAAGATGCCCCTTGTTGCAGATAGGTTTCTAAATTGCTTGTGTTTTCATAGCGACCTCGCTTGTCTTTTCCACTAGCTCCACAGCCAATGCCATAAAAATCTTCATATCGCCAGTAAACTTGATTATGTAAAGAGGCATACTTGGGCTTTGCAAAATTGCTGATTTCATATTGTTGAAAACCATATTGTTGTAACAAGGTTATCGCAAGATCATACATATCCGCCTCTATATCCTCATCAATATTCTGTATACCTTGACGACCAAATTCCGAATGAGGTTCTATTGTCAGTCCATACAAAGAAATATGCTGAATGGGAAAGGATGATACGATGGTATGTAAATCTTCCTCCCACATAGCCAAGCTTTGCTTAGGTAAACCATAGATCATGTCAATAGAAATATTATGAATACCATGTGCATGAATACGTTTTATACAAGCAAGGACATCTTCGCTCGTATGATGACGATGCATCTGATTCAGCAAAGATGGTTGCAAGCTTTGCACTCCCAGAGAAATACGATTCACGCCATAACGCTGACATATATCTAACTTTTCATCCGTTAAGGATTCAACATTGGCCTCGATCGTATATTCGTTTACTTCTTTTGTATAAGGAACTAGTAAGGATAATAGTGTTTCCAGTTGTTGCGGCTGTAATGCACTCGGTGTCCCACCACCAATATACATCGTCGTTAGCGGTGATAACTTTTTTATCGTCAATTCCTTTGCTATCGCCGCCAACCATTTTTCGGCAAGCCCAACATGATAACGGCATCGAAAAAAATCACAATAGGCGCAGATATCCTGACAAAATGGCACATGTAAATAAGCAGCTTTGCACATAAGGTTCCTCCTTAAAAAGCAATTAATAGGTCAACATCGTTAATTTCAAATGTTCACTCACATAATGAATGATCTGTGAGCAGGTTGGCTTGGTATTATAGACGCAGATTAATTCCGGACAATGACGATACGCATAGGCAATCGCTGTACGCATACATTTTTCAACACGTATTTGGGTCGTAGCATGAACTTTTGCCACCATAGCGTATAAGGTCCCCATCTTTAACTGTAACGGATCTTCCTGCTGTGAAAATAAAATCGCAGCGGTACGTAAATAATTATAGCCTTTTAAGTGCGCCGGCAGGCCAAGTTCTTCCAGGATCCTGCCAGCCACACTTTCCGAGGTCCAGTTGCCATTTTCCACAAGCTTATGATAGCGATTCTTGCTATGGATGGCTTCCATCAATTCATGAGGATTATAAGGTTTTGCTAAAAAAGTATGTAGATCATATTGTGCCATAAGTTGAAAAACATCGCTATCCATTTCATCAAACATCATGATAATTTGCAAATTCACTAACGCTTCGCTCAGCGCAATTTCTTCTAATAAATATTTCGCCTTTTGCTGGTCGATGGCATAACGCATGATAAAAATATCTGCATCTTGTTGTATGAGTTCTGTGGCAGACTGTGGAATGGATGTGGTAATACCAACGATTTTAAGATCTTGTTCCTCCATGCTCATATCCATAACTTGTTTCAGCAATACAATGTCATCCAGACAAACATACACTCTTGCCATTGTTTTATTCCCCTTTATCAGCTGTTTATATAATACACAAATTTACGACCGACTTTTTCTTTGGTATACCAACCTAAAGCTGCCAAGCCATCCATAGAAGTGCGGGCTGTTTCATAACATACATCATGTTCTTGCATACATTGGGCAATCGTATAATAATGATGTGCTTCATGATGCTTTGCATAAAAGGCGGCCTGTATCAAGGACATTGCCGGACATACTTCTTGTAAAGTTTGAGCATCATAGGTAAGAAATTGCCGGCTTTTCCGTTTTAATGATACCATTCTGTTTGAAATTTGCAACTGTAAATCTTCAAGAAACCTTAGCAGCGCATAGGTCAAATCGTGTTCCTGATGTTCGATCAGTATATCACGATATAGCGATTGCAATAATTCCCCATCTCCTAAACCACAAAGTCCTTCACAACGCAACATGAGTTCAGCTGCTCGTAAAAGCGATTCCTTATGTTCTTGCAAGAGAAAAAATAAACGTAATATCACATGGATAGATGTATTACAGATCAGCTGTACATACATTTGAGGAATCGCTATATGAAAGCATTTCACTGTTTCTGATATATCACAGGGCCATTGCTGCTCGATATAAAAGCGCTGTGCCTGTGTTAATGTAGATGAATGTGTTGGTTTCTTATGCCGTTGTTGATATTGCAGAAGTAGCCTTTCACAAAAGGAAAGCTTTTGTATTACATATGGGTTTAAGGTAACATAGTATGGTTTTTCTTTATATGGTGTAAAACGAAAGATTCGTCGATATTCTTGAATTTGTTGCCATACGCTTTCCAATACGACGCCTGATAATTCTTTCCTTAATTCCTCTTTCTTGATATATTGATCTTCACTATATGTCCTTGTTGTTTCAAACATACCATCACTCTCCAAGGCAATAGTGTAGCATGTTTTTACAGGAATCCTCAAAGTTTCGACAAAACTAGCGAAAAACAGACCTTTTACAGCCTGTTTTTCTTATCTTCCTCGTATTATGTATACGCATAAGTGATATGTTAGCTTATTTTAAGATTCATCATCCATAGATAGAACCGCCATAAATGCTTCCTGTGGAACCTCCACACTGCCTACCGCCTTCATCCGTTTCTTTCCTTCTTTTTGTTTCTCTAATAATTTTTTCTTACGGGAAATATCCCCACCATAACATTTAGCCAAGACATTTTTGCGTAAAGATTTAATATCTGCACGAGCAATGATTTTCCCATTGATTGCTGCCTGAATAGGAATTTCAAATTGCTGTTTAGGAATCAATTTCTTTAATTTTTCACAAATAGCTCTTCCTCTTGGATATGCAAACTCCCGATGCACAATGCTGCTTAAGGCATCGACAACTTCTCCATTTAACAAAATATCCATCTTCGCTAACTTATTGGGCTGATAACCGATTAATTCATAATCAAAGGATGCATAGCCCTTCGTACAAGATTTCAGTTTATCAAAGAAATCATAAACAATTTCTCCTAAAGGTAATTCATAAATCAGATTCATTCTCGTATCATCAATATACACCATATCCGTATAATTGCCACGCTTGCGCTGACACAGTTCCATGATTGCCCCGACATATTCTTTTGGTGTCATGATGCTGGCTTTGACAAACGGCTCTTCAATATGGTCAATTTTCTGCACATCAGGTAACAGGCTTGGATTATCAATAGCAAGCATGCTGCCATCTGTCAGATAAGCATGATAGACAACTGAAGGTGCGGTTGCAATCAGATCAATATGATATTCACGCTCAATGCGTTCTTGGACAACATCCATATGTAGTAAACCCAAGAAACCACAACGAAAACCAAAACCTAAAGCCTGTGAAGTTTCCGCTTCAAATTGCAAAGAAGCATCATTTAATTGTAATTTTTCCAAAGCATCACGAAGATCATTATATTTTGCCGAATCAATCGGATATAAACCACAATATACCATAGGGTTCATTTCCCGATATCCATGCAGTGGTGCACTAGCAGGATATTCGACATTGGTTATGGTATCACCGACACGCACATCTTGAATGGATTTGATTGACGCACATAACCAACCAACTTCTCCACATTCCAAACTGTCTTTCTTGACCTCTTTCGGTGTACGTACACCACATTCCAACACTTCATACTCTGCATCACTCGCCATAAAACGCACCTTATCACCAACGCGAATACGACCTTCCTTTACCCGCACAAAGGCAATGACACCACGATAGGCATCATAAACAGAATCAAATACCAAGGCCTGTAAAGGCGCATTAGGATCACCCTTTGGTGCCGGTACATTGGCTACGATATCTTCTAACACATCACGTATATGCAAGCCATTTTTAGCTGAGATCAATGGTGCACAAGAAGCATCCAAACCAATCACATCTTCAATTTCTTTTTTAACGACATCCGGTTGTGCACTAGGTAAATCTATCTTGTTGATGACAGGTAAAATTTCTAAGTCATTATCCAATGCTAAATACACATTTGCCAGTGTCTGTGCCTCAATTCCCTGAGCCGCATCTACGACTAAAACAGCACCTTCGCAAGCTGCTAAAGAACGAGATACTTCATAAGTAAAATCGACATGACCTGGTGTATCAATCAAATGAAAAATATAAGTCTTTCCGTTTAATGCTGTATATTGCAGCTGTACGGCATTTAGTTTAATGGTGATGCCACGTTCACGTTCCAGATCCATCGTATCCAACAGCTGTTCTTTCATTTCTCTTTGCTCAACGGTTTCCGTCAATTCCAAAATACGATCCGCAAGCGTTGATTTTCCATGATCAATGTGGGCGATGATGGAAAAATTACGTATATATTTTTGTTCCACAGGTATCACTCCTAACAACACAGACCTAATTATAACAGAGTTTTAATGGGATGCAAACAGAAATTGTGCAGGCGTTCTTGACGAAAGCGCACAGGCAGTGCTATAGTTATGTTTGTAAAGGATGAGAGAGCATCTCTTACACGAAAAAGAGCCATCTAGTTTGTATGCAGATAGCTCTTTTTTTCTTATTCTAGCAGATGCCTATAATACTCATACAAAGAACTTCCATCCATCATGAATCGATTGATCTATCTTTATACATCACGCACAGGATGAATACATACCCCCTTTGACGAGGCAATGATACATAGATTGTCTTCATCATGGAAGTAACCGGTTTGGACGATAGCAGCAAAAGACATAAGAAAGGTATGTGCCTGTGCCAACGTTACTTGCTTCGGCACGAAAACATCAAGAATATAATGCTGATTATCTGTCAGAAAAGGTTGTGTTTCGGCCATACGCAAACTCGTTTTATAACCATGTTCGTTAAGCATATGGCGCGTATGAGCAAGTGTAAAAGGCAGAACCTCAACTGGCAAAGCATAACAATGACAGTCATCAACCAGTTTTTCATCGTCGCAAATCCAAATCGTCTTATCGGCCCATTGAAATAACATTTTTTCTCTAACCAAAGCTCCACCACCGCCTTTGATGATATCGCCATGATGATTCAAGACATCAAAGCTGTCTACATAAACATCTAATGTTTGTACATACGTATCTGCCAGCAAAGGGATCTGATATTGCTTCGCCCATTGCTGCGTACATAGCGAGCTTGCCATTGCCCGAATTTGTAATCCTTTGGCACATCGTTGTTGCAATGCTTGTAAAAAGTAATTAACTGTTGTTCCACTTCCTAAGCCGATATGCATGCCATCTTTTAGATACGCTATAGCCGCTAGCGCTGCCTGTTTTTTCTTTTCTTCCTTTGTCATAAGATTATTCTCCTTGCGGCTGCATAGTGAAGAGTTCATAACTTGCTTGAGGTCCTTCACTGCCAGATGGATAGATATATACAGGAAGCTGCGCGTTTTCATAACGCTCTTTCAATGCATCGACATAGGCCCAGCTTGTTTCAATTTGATCCCAGCTGGAAAACCAGGATGTATCTGCATGCCAAACTGCCTGCAATAAGCGTTCATATGCTTCTGGTGTATTGATGCGATGAATATCGCTACAACTTTGACAAAAATCCATACTCACTGGCAAAATTTCTTCACTGTTCCCTGGCTTTTTAATGTTAAAACGTACATAAACTCCTTCGGTCGGCTGAATCTTGATGATTAATACATTTGGTTCCACATTAGGAAATGGAGCCTTAAAGGTAATGACAACTTCCATTTCTCGTTTATTCAGTTTCTTACCGGTACGAATCAGAAACGGTGTGTTTTGCCAACGTTCATTATCAATATATAAACGCAATGCCGCAAACGTTTCAGTCGTGGAATCATGTGCGACATGAGCTTCTTTTTGGTAACCAAAATATTGACCTAGTACCATAGTATCCTGTATATTCAGCTGATCTACGGGACGTAGTTGTTGTAGAAGCGTAAGCTGCTTCTCATGCAAATCTTCTTGGGTAAAGGCTTCTAAAGGTTCCATGGCGAGGATACTGAGAATTTGAAACAAATGATTTTGAACCATGTCTTTTAATGCTCCGCTTTGATCATAATAGGTACCACGCGTTTCTACTCCGACTTCCTCCATAGCAGATATTTGTACATGAGCAATACATTCATGATTCCAAACATTAGCAAATAATGGATTCAAAAAACGAATCGTTTGAATGTTACGCACCATTTCTTTGCCTAGATAATGGTCAATATGATAAATATGACTTGCCTTGAAGAACGATTCCAATTGTTCATTTAAGCGTTTGGCACTCTTGCGATCTTCTCCAAAAGGCTTTTCTATGACCACTCTGCCTTGTTTTGCATGCGGCACACGAAGCAATCCTTGGGCAATCGTTGAAAAGAATCGAGGAGCGACAGCAAAGTAGAAAATATGCTGTGTATCCTGATGTTGTTTGTAGAAGGCAGCCAGTGTATCATAAGCCTCCTCTTTCGTAAAATCCATACATACATAAGATATCTTTTCACAAAACGATTGAAAAAGGGTTTCACGATATGGCAATCGCGCAAATTGCATTACCCAGTCTTTTATGATCGTACAATACTGTTCATGATCATAGGGTCGTCTGCCAAGCACAACAATCTTCGCATGCTGAAAAGCTTGATTGGCATATAAATTATAAAAAGCCGGTAATAATTTGCGATACGCTAAATCCCCAGTGCCTCCAAAAATCGTAAACGTGACTTGTTCATTCATGATCTCTCCTCCATTCATGATGAAAACTTCCTGACATATCACATCTTTCGAATGTATGTGCGCCAAAATAATCACGCTGCGCCTGAATCAGATTGGCACCGCTATGAGATGAGCGAAACATATCCAAGTAACTGACAGCATTTGCCATCGCCGGAATTGCCAGACCCTGTGTGATTGACATGGCTACCATATCACGCAAAGCTTGCTGATGTGTCTGCAATTGTTTGGCAAAGAAAGGATCAAATAGAAGGTGCGATGCTGGATTCTCTTTAGTAAAGGCCTGTTGAATATCGTTCAAAAAACGTGCCTGAATAATACAGCCAGCCCGGAAAATAGCGGCTATCTCACCTAATGCCAGCTGCCAATCATATTGTGAAGAAGCATGTGCTAACAAAGCAAACCCCTGTGCATAGGCAAGTATCTTTCCTGCATATAACGCCTGGCGTACAGTTTCTACAAATGCATCATTTTTTCTTTGCAAAGGTTTTCTGTCGGGATAAAGGATTTGCGCTTGATGACGCTGTGCTAACAAATTTGACATGACACGAGCATTACAGGAAGCCGTAATCATGGAAACATCCACTCCCTGTTTCAATGCTTCTATGCTTGTCCAGCGTCCAGTCCCTTTCTGTGCAGCACTATCTACAATAACATCTAGCAAATCCTGAGAGGAACGATCATCTGAAGCAAGAAAAATATCTGCTGTTATACGGATAAGAAAGCTCTCTAATTCGTCGGC
This sequence comes from Longicatena sp. 210702-DFI.1.196, assembly GCF_020563125.1. Classification (NCBI taxonomy): domain Bacteria; kingdom Bacillati; phylum Bacillota; class Erysipelotrichia; order Erysipelotrichales; family Erysipelotrichaceae; genus Longicatena; species Longicatena sp. 210702-DFI.1.196. Next base: position 45,465 of record NZ_JAJCPX010000020.1, read on the forward strand.
ATTCCATTCTTTAAAAATTTTTGCGATTTCCGTATTTGTATAGCCACCTATATATTTTAATTGTAAATACGCTTCACTGATCAATTGCATATCAGCATATTCAATTCCATTGTGGACCATTTTCACATAATGTCCTGCTCCATTTTCTCCTATATACGTACAACACGGCTTCCCATCACTTGCCTTAGCCGCTATTGTTTCTAAGATAGGGCGTATTTTATCATAGGCCTGCTTATTTCCACCGGGCATAATACTAGGGCCAAAGCGGGCACCTTCTTCACCGCCGGATACACCTACTCCAAAATAATGCAAACCATTTTTGCGTAATGCTTGTTCTCTTCGTATCGTATCCTCAAAAAATGAATTACCACCATCTAAAATGATATCCCCTTCCTCTAATAAATCCACTAACTGTTCTATCACCATATCCACTGCTTTACCGGCCTTTACCATCAGCATTACTTTCCTTGGCTTTTTCAGTGCCGCAACACAATCTTTTAATTCCTTATAAATGTGTATATGAGGATGAGGGTGGTTTTTAGCCATCTGCTCACTAACCGCATAACTACGATTATACGCAGCCACAGCAAAGCCGTGATCTGCCATATTCAACGCTAAACTTCTTCCCATGACGGCTAAGCCGATCACAGCGATATCCTGTTGTTTCATTTAACTTTCCTCCTGTTCAAATACGATACAAACACCTTCCTGTACATGTAATTTTGCACGTAATGGCTGTATTAAACCGCTTTTTTCATCTCTTTCAAAAACACGGATGTCATGACTGAAACGATGTATGACAAAGACAAAACGTCCATCCTTTGACAGTTGCATATCACGAGGATGATCTCCCATAGTCGATAAACGTTGAACGATACGTTTCGCTTTTCTGTCGAATACGATGATCTGGTTGACTTCTCGTAAAGTGATATACAAGAATTTTTCCCGTGCATCTATACGTATAGCGGCAGCTGCTGCTTTTTGATTTTGTGTATCCCAAAGTTTCTGGACAACTTGCACATTCCCTTGCATCTTTTCATTCATATGACACATAAATAACTCATTGCTTAATTCACTGACGACATACAAGTACTTATTCTTGGTAAAGACGCCATGCCGCGGTCCACTATGCGCAGGGAAAGGCAAAATGTGAACACAGGCAAAATCTTTTCGACGATCAAACACATATATGGCATCCAATAATAAACATGGCACAAGCAGATAATTTTCCTGTAATAAAACCTGATGACACCCTGCTGCTTCTTGAATATAAATACGTTTGATCAAAGGCAGATCTTGAACCTTTTTATAAACTGATATCGTACCTTCATGATAATTAGCTGTATAAATATAGCTATCATCCTGCGTAATAAAACACGATGTTTTGGTTTCACTCAAATGTGTCATTGTTTTATCGCAAGAAATGTCCCATAAAGTGATTCCCGCAGCATTTCTACGACATACCGCTGCCAATTTCTTGTTAACATAAGAGAGATATTTGGCATCTTCAAAGCCAGGAAGCTCTTTGCGCTTTGTGAATTGCTTCGTAGTCTCATCAAAGCAAAACTGTATCAGACATTGGCTTTGTTCACTGGCATAGCTTCCTGCATAACCTTTGATCATCTTACACACTCCTTTCTGTAGTGACTTTACTTTTTAAAGTATCTATCTATATCCTATCATAGTGTCACCACATACACTATTCATATGCTCTGGAAACCTTTACCAGCATCGCATAAAAAAAGATTTCCACTCAAACACAATTGTTGTGCTGAATCGAAATCAATGAATCTTATTATTCGCAGATACAACCGATAAGCTGTTTCCCCATTCCATTATAGAAGGATTTGGCATCTACTTTGGCTTTCCCTTCCATTTGAATCCTATCGACCAGAATATATCCATCTTTTGCCGCAATCGCATAACCATGTTCTAGCCAGCCAATGATTTCACCTGGTGTATAGGAATGGTCACAACGCATCATGCGCACTTTATGAAATTTTATCTTTTTCCCCTTCACAATCGCATTTCCTACTGGGAAAGGTATTAACCCACGTATATGATCGTATACCTTTTGGACATCCTCTTGAAAATTGATGTGCTCTTCTTCTTTTTGAATCGTATATGCAAATGTTGCCTCTTCTTCCTTTTGTTCTACAAAGATGGCACTGCCATCAATAATTTTCGGTATACTTTCACTTAATAAATCAGCACCGGCAACAGCAAGTTTCTCATATAAATCACCGGTCGTATCCTCTTGTGTAATCGCAACACGACACTGTGCCATAACCGCACCGGCATCCATTTTCTTCACCATCCGCATAATCGACATGCCACTTTCCTTATCACCTTCTATAATAGCTTTATGAATAGGAGCTCCCCCACGCCATTTTGGCAATAAAGAAGCATGTACATTTATGCTGCCATAAGTTGGGGCATCCAGTAACACTTGAGGAATAAACTGTCCATACGCACATGTAACAATCAGATCCATATCTAGTTTTAATAATTCTTGATATTCTGAACGAATAGACAATGGCTGATAAATCGGCAAATGGTTGGCAAGTGCACATTGTTTGACCTCTGACATTTTTAACTGCTGTTTTCTTCCGGCTTTTTTATCCGGTTGGGTAACAACTCCAATGACATCATAACCATCTTTTAATAAACGCTTTAACATCACTTGCGCAATGTCCGGTGTTCCCATAAATAAGATTTTTATCATTAACATCACCTCTGCTGTGGGTATTATAGCATGTTTTCAGTTACGTTTCATCTAATTTAGTAAGGAGTCAAACAAAGACGAAAGCACTTCCACTCCACCATGCAACGTATCAACGACAAAAGCACTGCCATACTTCGCCATGCGACTTGCTTTATTATCTTCCTTATCTTGTAAATGTACCTTCGTATTTTTAGGAGTAATCCTTTTATGCTGTGCTATAGTATCCTCAAAAGCTTCAACCTCTGCCTCGATGGAAGGAACTTTTTCATCCTGTTTTTGGACATAGCCTCCTAAGCCTACTAGTATGAGAATCAATATCGCATCCGCTAAAAACCGTTTCATGTTACCATCCCTTCTTCATTAGCTCATCAATACCCTGTGCAACAATACCTAAAGTGTTTTTTACTTCTTCAAATGTATTATAATCACTTCCACATTCCATTAACACGATACCTTTATGGACATATTGATTATAGTAAGCCTCTTGTCTGGTCATGACATGCTTCATAATACCATTTTTCCGCTTGTTGACCATGTCGGTTAGTGTCGTCGATATTTTGGTAGCGCTCTTTACATTCGAAGAACTGCCAGCCACGACCATCATTGCCTTTGCATACGTCTTATTGCCAATCTTGATATAGCTATACGCTCTTGGAACACTATCACGATGTAGATCAATGCATAAATCAAAACCACCATAATTCACCAATGCATCATTAAGATATTTATTGGATACGGTATATAGATCATTATAGGTTAACCCATGCGTATTACAATATGCATTAAAATCATTTGTTTCCAAAACAACCTTATATCCCTTTTTTTCTAAATGTCCTGCTAGGATCACAGCTGCATCCATGACTGTTTTACCACCTTGATACTTTTCATCCTGATGGGTATTGTAGATGTATATTTTCTTACCATTTGAAGGGACATTTTGTTTTTTATCCGTAGATGCATCCGAACTATTTTCCTTTTTTTCCTGTTTATTGTCACCAGGTACGATCATAGGATCCTCAAGTGTTGTTTCAACTTTAATTTCATCTTTGGGCAACGTCAAATTCTCGTTATAACTCCAAACATTGAGCTGTTTTTTTAACGAAATATCTTGTGCAACCACCTGTTGATGATAGATCAGATTATGCATGAAATCCTGCGAGTTTTCAAAACAATTTAACAAGCCATCATAAAACGGTGTCACATAAAGAAAGAGAACTAGCATTGCCAGTTTGACTATGATCTTGGCTGTATTTTTCATAAAAAGCACTCCCTTCTCTATACTTTATGAGAAGAAAGTGCGTATCATGTTGGGAAACCATCTTCTAATTTCGACAGTATTTGCTTATAGCTTTAAAAAATCAGGGTGAAGAAAACGATTTAAACTTTGTGATACAATATAGATCAAATGTTTTAATTCATCATCCATTGATTTTGGGGTGACAACAAGATCTAAATGTTTATTGCCATAAACACTTTCCAATATTGCTTCTCGATTAATTTCCGCTTGATCAAGAGCTTCGTTTAAGATTGCCCCGATACTTGTAACGGTGGCAACTCCAATAGCAATCACTGGCACATGTAAGGAATCTTCATTCAATGCCATGCGATGATTGCCAACACCACTTCCCGGTTGGATCCCGGTATTGTTAATTTGAATGACGCGATTGATACGGTTTAAGTTCCGCGTAGCTAACGCATCGATTGCGATCACCAAATCTGGTTTGTATAAAGCTGTCACACTTTGAACGATCGATAATGACTCCAATCCGGTCTGCCCCATGACTCCTGGCTGCAGCACTGCTACATTACGCGTTCCTTTCAACATTCGCGACGATTGTTGTGCATAAAGATGTGCTGTCACCAGAATTTCATTCGCTACTCCAGGGCCTAAAGCATCACTGGTAATAAAACGATTTCCTAAACCAACAACGAGTATCTTCTTCATCTTGATGTTCATATTGGCACTCATATGTTGTAAGTTTTCCAAAATAGCATCCACCATTTGCTCTCTTATATCGTGATCATACAAATCCTTACATTCAATGGAAACATAATCACCTTTCGCTTTTCCTAATTCATTTTCATCCAGCAATACTTTGATATAATTGCTTTTGATATTGGCATTTTGTTTTTCAATATGTTCATACGTTTTCGATCGGATATCGGCGCTCAATATCTCATCGGCAAAATCGCTACGTATCTGATAACTTTTGCCCATATTCATCACCTCTACCATAGTATGGAAATTTTTATCGTCCTTATTGCTTTTTTAAATTCTTTTTGTTATAATTTACTGGCAATTAGAATTTAGGAGGTGCAATATGCCACAGATCCAGTCTCAGAAAAAACGTGTAAAAACTAATAACAAGAGAAACCTGGCTGTTAACGCTCAGAAATCAGCTCTGAAAACAGCTATCAAAAACGTTCTGTCTGCTGTTGAAGCAAACGACAAGGAAGCTGCAGTTGCTGCCCTGAACACAGCAAACTCTAAGTTAGATAAAGCAGTTGCCAAGGGAATCCAGCACAGAAACTATGCCGTTAGACAGAAATCACGTTTAGCTAAAGCAGTTAACTCCATTGCTGCATAATGTCGATCGTAAGATCGATTTTTTTTATTCTCGAAAAAGAGTTGTACTTTTGCTATCCAGTTTAGTAAAATAGAACTAATGAGGTATGATAAAATCTCATTTAAGAGGAAAGCAATCAGTGAACTCACATCTTCATCTTTTATAAATGATATCAACCGTTATCAACCGCGGTGAGAAAGGTTGATAGAAAGGAAATGTATATTGTAAGTATGACTGCTTTGATGCGTTATGTACAATATATCAAGTGAACGTATATGAAAAAATTAGGCGTCCTATTGTTGTGTGCGGGTTTATTACTAAGTGGGTGTTCATCAGCTGTTAAAGAGCCAATAGCTGCAACAGCTGAAACCATGAAGATGTATCAATGTGGCAGAGATCATCTGGATAAGAAAATACAACCTTCTTATGATGCTGTCTTACAAGGATATAAAAATTTAGATAAAGAAATTATCTTAAAAAATGTTACGATTTCTGACGTGAATGATATTCATGCAGCTATTAAGATGGATCATCCTGAACTTTATTATCTTGAAGACAGTTTTGATTATGTAACAGATAAAAACGAATATGAAAGCAAAGCTACGTATTTATTCTTAAAACCAAGTTATCGTATGATCAAAAGTGAAATCGAAAGTCGTGATAAAGAAATCAAGCAAGTAACAGAAAAAATAATCAATACTGCAAAAAAGAAAAAAAGCGATTATGAAAAAGTAAAATATGTATATGATTATTTAATCGATCATACCTCCTATGATGAAAAAGCCAAAGAGAATCAGAATATATTAAGCACCTTTCTTGAACATAAAACGGTTTGTGCCGGTTATGCAAAAGGTATGCAATATTTATTGAATCAGATAGGTGTTCCCTGCACGTATATCACCGGTTTTACACGACCGGACAAAAGAGATGTATCCCATGCATGGAACATGGTAAAAATGGATGGCAATTACTATTATATGGATGTTACCAATGGGGATATGTTAAATAATACAAAAGAATCACGATATATGTATTTTGCTATGACCAAGAAACAGATTCTTGCGGAAAATCGACCATTCACAGATGATTATATGGAAGACACACCTTCCCGCAAAGATTCTTACTTCATGAAAGAAGGAGCTTATTTCACTTCTTGTGATAAGCAGCAGATGACAAAGCTTATCCAAAAAAGTGCAAACAAAGGATATCGTTTGGTTTTCCAATGTTCCAGCAAAGCATTAGGTGAACAACTCGATCAGATGCTGACAGCGAATAACTTTATTTTTAATATGACTGGATATGATTATTATGCTTATTATCGTTACGAAGATACCAACACTTATATTTATGTACCAGATCATCAAAAGCTTTAATCCTTCTATTACACATTCATGATAACACGCATATGAAAAAGGTCCCTACACGCACCGTTTGATGAAACATTGGTGGTTGAAGAGGACCTTTTTTTATGGGATATTTAAATTATCGTGGGGATAAAACCTGCCTCTAAATTATCATGGGGTTTACAGAGAGCTTACCTTTAAACTATTGTGGGGTGGGTTCTTTTGTTCATTTCACAAAAAAACCTTTCGTTGTAGAATATCATTGTCAAACATTATTCTTAACGAAAGGAGTGGTTTTCCACTATGGATATTATAACAGATTTATTGAATATACCTCAAGAAGATGTTTTATCCTCTTCCTCTTCTCAAAGTGAAAACGGTTCTTTGATTATCGACATTACTCTCGTATCTAAAAAGTTTAGC